>JAWXBB010000498.1:0-4459 GCA_034439795.1 Planctomycetaceae bacterium
ACGCCTGGGGCTACGGTCTGTCGCCACTTCGTGGCTGAAATCAGGGCCGGTCATGTCCGAGTGGTGGCCGATCCGATTCATGATGCTCGTCGTCTTGATCTTCGTCTCGGTCGGTACGCTGCCCGCCGATGACGCCGCGAAGTTGGCCATCGAATCCAGCGGCAAGCGACTCATCACGCCCGAGACGCAGAAGGCGATCGACGCCGGGCTCAATTTCCTCGCGGTCCGGCAACACCCCGACGGCTCGTTCGGCTCGGGCAGTGTCTACCGGCGCAATGTCGCGGTGTCGGCATTGGCGGGGATGGCGTTCCTCTCCGCGGGGCACACGCCCGGCCGCGGCAAGTACGGCGATCATGTGTCGCGGACGGTCGACTTCCTGATGGAGTCCGCCGAGCCGTCCGGGTACGTCATCCGGTCGGACAGCGCCGCGCACGGACCGATGTACGGCCACGGGTTTGCGACGCTGTTTCTCGCCGAAGTGTATGGCATGTCGCCGCGCGACGACGTGCGGACCGCGCTCAAGTCGGCGGTGCAGCTCATCGTCAATTCGCAGAACAAGGAGGGAGGCTGGCGATACGACCCCGACGGCCGCGACGCCGACATCTCCGTCACCGTCTGCCAGATGATGGCCCTCCGCGCGGCGCGGAACAGCGGCATCGCGGTCCCCAAAGCGACGGTCGATCAGTGTCTGGAATACGTCCGCCGCAGTCAGAACACCGACGGCGGTTACCGGTATCAGGCCGGACAATCGCCCAGGAGCGCGTTCCCACGGTCGGCCGCAGCGATCGTCGCGTTGTACAGCGCCGGCATCTACGAGGGCCGCGACATCGAAAAGGGGCTGCATTACATCCAGCGCTATCAGCCCGAAGGGGATCTGCTCAAGTACGAGCCGCACTATTATTACGGCCACTATTACGCGGTGCAGGCGATGTGGCACGCCGGCGGGGCGTCGTGGGAGGCGTGGTACCCGGCGATCCGCGACGAGTTGCTGGCCCGCCAGTTGCCCGACGGCAGTTGGCCCGACTCGCTGGTCAACAACGAGTACGCCACCGCGATGGCCTGCCTGATCCTGCAGATGCCCAACAACTACCTGCCGATCTTCCAGAGGTGACGATGTCGGCGCAGGCGTCACGCTGTTGGGATCGCATCCCAAAGTTCGGAACGTGGGTGGCCGGGGCTGGAGCCGCTTCGGCGAAGCCCCGGTCTGTCGCGCGCTCACCGGGGCTTCCCTCCCGTTGGTCGGTCCAGCCCCGGCCACCCAAATCAGTTTTGACGTGCGCATTGCTCAACCTTTTGTTACTGGCCACATCGCTGTCCGCGGCGGAGACCTGGGTCGACGTGACGACGCTGTCCGGCGAGCGCGTCGCCGGTTCGTTGAAGAGCTGGGAGGCGACGCGGCTGGTCGTCGAAAGCGAGACAGCCCACGAAGTCCCGACGGCGGAGATTCTATCAATCCGCTTTCCGCGACACGTCCGGCGATTATCGACGGGGCGCTGCGTGGTGCTGGTCAACGGCGACCGCTTTGCCGCGGACCCCGTGCGGTCGCGCGATGAGCAACTGACCGCGACCTGGACTCACGCGCCGTTGCGGCCGGAGTTGTCGTTTCCGTTGGAGCACGTCGCGGCATTGGTGTTCGCCGCGCCGCCCGGCCCCGCGGAGTTCGGCGATACGCTCGCGACCCTGCACCGCGCCACAACCGGGACCGACACCGTCCGGCTGATCGCGGGGGACCATTTGACCGGCGAATTCCAGCAACTCGACGGCGGTCTGCTGGAACTCAACGCGGCCGTGGGGCCGCTCAAGCTCGACCGCAGCCGCGTGCGCTGGCTGGCGCTCGACCCGGAGCTCGGCAGCTTTCCCAAACCGGCGTCAATCCGCTGGATCGCGTACCTGACCGACGGTTCGCGAATCACCGCGGCCGACTGCCAGCCGAGACCCGATTTGACCGTGCAGTTGTCGCTGGCCGGCGGCGGCCGCATTGTGATTCCCCGTCACGAAATCAGCCGGCTGCAGCAGATCACCGAGCGCATCACCCCGTTGTCGCAACGCGCGCCCCAGGAAGTGAAGCAGCAACCGTATCTGAGCGGCCGGCAGGAACTGGCGCGCGATCGCAGCGTCCAGGGGTCGCCGCTGTTCGTCCGGGGCGAGGAATTCGCATTCGGCCTGGGGATGCGCAGCCGGATGAGCGCGTCGTACGACATCGCGACCGGCGACCGATGGTTCCAGACCGGCGTCGCGATTGACGATGCCGCCGGCGGCCGGGGATCGGTGCGGTTTCGGATCGAACTCGACGGCGTCGAGGTCTGGGCGAGTCCGGAGGTGACTGGCCATTCCGAGTTGATCGCCGCACCGCGGATCGACCTCACCGGTCGCCGCCTCCTGACGCTGTCGGTCGAGTTTGGCGAGCGCGGCGACGTCGGCGACCTCGCCGACTGGTGCGACCCGCTGCTGATCCGCAGCCCCTGAGATGGCGACATCGATCATCTCGCCGACATCCCGTGTGTGTTGTGGATCGCGGTCTTCGCGTCCGGCCCCCTCTCCCTATCCCTCTCCCCCGAAGACGGGGGCGAGGGGCCTAAGCCGGAAGGCAGCCACCTGTTCACGAAGCACGCTTTTCCCCCTGACGAGCGCATTCGCCGGGCCGAACACGATTGGGGATCTCGATGAAATCCCGGCAGTTTTTGCCGATCGCTGCCGATTCTTGCCTGATCGGTCCAAGGCAACGGTTGATACCGAAATGCTCTTGACTCCGGCTGAAGTCTAAATGCCGGACGTTCCGATAGTTGTCAATGGACTGGGTGCGGTGGACGTTACCAGGCAGCGATCGCTTCCACTATGTACGGTGGGGCGACGCCGTTCTCGATCGTCCGGGATGGCCGGCCGATGCCGGGACGCTCCAGTCGTCAGCACACGTTGGGGGCGTGCCCTGACGACAGCTTCCTCCCTAGACGAATTGTACAGGAGAACGACGCATGAAGCAGATTTCTCTCTTCAAACGGGCCGTGATCGCCTTGGCGGCGATCGGCATGATGTTGCCGGCCCCGCAACTGCAGGCCGCGACGGCCCCGGCGAAAATCGTCCGGACCGACGCCTCGGTGCTCGACATCGGACTGAAGTCCGATGGCGTGTTCGCCGGCCGCGTGGTCGATCACACCGGCACCCCCTCGGCCAAGACGGAAGTCACGATCCGCCAGGGCCAGCAGGTGGTTGCCAAGGCCACGACCGACGTTGAAGGCCGGTTCGCGGTCAAGGGCCTCAAGGGCGGCGTGTACGAAGTCGCCAGCGGCAAGACCGTCGGGACCTACCGCGTGTGGAATGAAACCGTGGCTCCGCCGGCCGCCAAAGAGCAAGCTCTGCTCGTTCTCGGCGAAAACGGCACCCGCGGCAAATTCGGCGGGATGGGCGGCGGGGAGGTGCTGCTCGCCGGCCTCGTGCTCGCCACGCTGGTCGTGAGCCTCATCACGCTGGACGAAGTCAATAATAGTGACGACGACGATGGCCCCAACTTCCCGAATCCCGGCACGCCGTAATTCAAGCGGCTGAGACTCATGCAGACAAAGAAGCCCAGGGATCGCCATCCCTGGGCTTTTTGCATTGATGACACTGATGCGATGCGGTGATCAGACCCAGCTCAGGTAGTTGCCGGGCGCAAACAGATTTCTCCGCCTAAGCGGCTCAGGGGACTCCAGGTCGCACTGATGACGAAGGTTGGGGAATCGACTCGCCGATGCCACCAGATACAACGGCTCGTACCAGCCGTTGACAGCTTCGGTCCAATTGGGCGGCGACTGCTGCAACCGGTCGGCCAGCAGCTCGATCACCGCCGCCGCGACGATCAGCTCCAATTCCTCGGCCATCACGGGGCGCGGCACGTCCGACAGCGGTTGCTCGCAAAGTTCCCGCGCGTAAGCGCGGGCCTCAAGTGCGTCGCCAGCCAGAATCGCCCGGACGAGAGACGACAGGCACTCCGCCGCGGTGTTGCCAGAGGTCATCGAGGGCATAACGCCTCCTTGGTCGCCAACGGTCTTCAGCCCCAACGGGGCGACATAACGTAGCCCCAGGCGTGAGCCTGGGGAAACGTCTTCTGTCGCCGCTCCGCGGCTGGCGTGTCGTGATCCGACTGGTCCCCAGGCTCACGCCTGGGGCTACGCTCTGTCGCCGCTCCGCGGCTGAAATCCAAGACCGACTCATCGCGTTCTCGACCCAGAATCGTGATGACCACCCTTCACTCCGTCACCAGCCGCACGCTGCCCCAATATGCGAACTCGTTGGACCAGTCGTTCGCCTGGTTCTGCAATCGCAACTGAACATCCTGCCCCGCGAACTTCGTCAAGTCGGCGGTGAACGTCGCCCAGCCGTCGGGGCCGCAGGTGGATTTGCTGACCATCTCGTCGATGACGCGGCCGCCGCTGCCGGCGCTAACGACCAGCCGCCAGTCGCCGCGCGGGTCGTGCGAGAC
>JAWXBB010000499.1:0-9749 GCA_034439795.1 Planctomycetaceae bacterium
CGTCAATGTCACCCGCCGGCGTGCAGTAGCGGGGATTGAATCGTTCGCCGAACGTCTGCCAGTGCTCGTCCGGGTCGGCGATGACGACGGCATCGACCAGCCGGCCCGGCACGCGGACTTGCTTCGGCGACGCCGGCCGATCGAGCAACCGCTGCACCTGGGCCAGCACGATCCCACCGTGATTGTGGGCCGCCTGCGCGATCGCCAAGACTTCCCCGATCACCGCTTCGTCGTCCATTACGAGGTTGCCGTTGGGATCGGCCGCCGTCGCGCGGATCAGGCCGACGTGAATCGGAAACGCCCGGTAAAACAGCCACGTCTGCCCGGCGAGTTCGATCCGCTCGACCAATGGCTCGGTGGTTCGCGGATTCAACCGACCGCCGCCGTGATGGGGGTCGATGGACGTGTCCAGCCCGACGTGCGTGATGCAGCCCGGCCGCTTGGCGGCGATGTCGCGGAACAGCTGGCAGATGACCCCCTGCGGAAAGTTGTAGGCTTCGATCTCATTCGCGAGCGCCAACTGCCCCAGGCGCGGCACCAGTCCCCAATGCCCGCCGATGACGCGCCGCACGAGGCCCCGATGGCCGAGATGATTGAGGCCGCGACTTTTGCAGTCCCCCTGGCCGGCGGCGTACACCAGCGTGAGATCGCGCGGGCCGCCGTCGCGGAGAAATCGGCGTTCGAGCGCGACCGACAGCGCTTCGGGATGCCCAGCGCCGACGAAGCCGCTGCACGCGACGGTCGCACGGTCGGGAATCCGCCGCACCGCGTCGTCGGCCGAACACAGCTTCTGTGCGACGCCTGCCGTCATCCCCACCAGCCTCCGTTCACGTGCAGCGTCTGCCCGGTGACGTAGGCGGCGAGGTCGCTGCAGAGAAACAGAATGACGTTCGCGATCTCGTCCGGCTCGCCGAACCGCTTGAGCGGAATTTGGGCGAGCATCTGTTCGCGGACGTCCTCGGGAATCGATTGCCCCATCTCGGTCAGCACCACCCCCGGCGCGACGGCGTTGACGGTGATCTTTCGCGACGCCAGCTCCTTGCTGAGCACCTTGGTGAGCGCGATCACGCCCGCTTTCGCCGACGCATAGTTGGCCTGGCCGAAGAACCCGATGACACCGGAAATCGAGGCCATGTTCACGATCCGGCCCCCTTCGGACAGCAGCGGGGCGGCCGCCTGGCAGACGCGGTACACGCCGGACAGATTGGTGTCGATGACGTCGCCCCATTCGGCGTCCGTCAGCTTCCGCAGCGTCCGGTCGCGAATGATCGCCGCATTGTTGACGACGATGTCGAGCCGGCCCCAGTGGTCATGCACCGCCTTCAGGAACGACTGCATGTCGGCCGCCGAACGGACGTCGGCGGGCGCGGCGAATCCGTCGTCGCCGAACGGCTGGAGCGCGGCCTCGGCGCGGGTCCGGTTGAGACCCTGCGGATCGTCGAGGTAATTGACGGCCACCCGCGCGCCGGCGGCCCGCAACCGTCGCGAGGTCGCCAGCCCCAGCCCCTGTCCGCCGCCGGTGACGACGGCCACGCGGCCGGTGAGGTCAATCGGAATCATGGCGCGTCTTCAGAATGTTGATGCGAACGGTGATGTCGGCAGCATATCACGCCACGGCTTCAGTGACGAACCGCAAACCGCAGCTTCGCCGAGGACGACCGCGGGTTGGCGCGTTGCTCTTCGGGACTGGGCCGCACAACCTCCGGGGCGATGTCGCGATACGCGCCGGTTCGCAGGCCGTCCTTGAACGCCTGCTTCACGCGGCGGTCCTCCCCCGAATGGAACGACAGGATCGCCACCCGCCCGCCGAGTTTCAGACACTGCGGCAACTGCCGGAGAAAGGCGTCCAGCGCGCCGAACTCGTCGTTGACCGCGATGCGAATCGCCTGGAACACGCGGCGCACGGCGTCATCGTCGGTGACGGCGCTGCGCACGACTTCGGCCAGTTGCTGCGTTGTCACAAGCGGTCGTCGCTGCTGCGCTCGCAGAATCGCGACGGCCAATGTCTCAGCCTGCGGCTCGTCGGCATTGTCGGCGAGCGTCTGCGACAACGCCTCGACGTCGAGCTTCGTCAACAGATCGGCAGCCGAAGGACCGCGGGTGGGGTTCATCCGCATGTCGAGCGGACCGTCGGCCTTGTAGGTGAAGCCGCGGGCCGGGTCGTCCAACTGCATCGACGACAACCCCAGGTCGGCGAGCAGCACGTCGACGCCGTCCGGCGCTTCGGTTGCGAGCCATTGGGCGACGCCCGCGTAGTTCATCCGCTTCACGACTAGCGATTCCGGCGGATGGCCCAACTCGCGCAGCCGGGCTTCCGTCTTCGGCAACTCGAGCGGATCGGCATCGACGGCCAGCAACCGCCCGCCGGGTTGCACCGCGGCGAGCAGTTCGCGGGCATGGCCACCGTAACCGAGCGTGCAATCGACAGCGGTCTCGCCCGGTTGCGGCGACAGGATCTCCAGAATCTCGCGGACCATGATCGGCCGGTGCATCCCCGCGGGCGTCTTGCCGCTGTCGAGCACCTTGGCGACGTCGTCCGCAAACCGCAGAGGCGCGTGCTCCTTGTACTTTTCGTGAAACTGCCGCGGATTCCGCCCCCGATAGCGCGGCCGACGCGGCGGTTTGTCGGAGGGAGAATCGGGCGGTGTCATAGCAGGTCCGTCGTCGCGGCGGTGTGCCGTATTGACCACAAGCCTGTTTGCGGTAAAGAGATTTTATCCACAGATTTCACAGATTCCGCAGATTCAAGACAGTGACAATTGCTGAGATTCTGTTCTTTCAGTGCTTCAATTCACCAGGCTTTAATCTGTGGAATCTGCGCAATCTGTGGACAAAATGCTTTTGCCTCTCTTCACGTTTCCACAGGCAACCCGCACGCCTGCAACAGCGCCGTTTGCACCGTCAGGTCGTGTTCGTAGGGAAAATCGGTCGGCTTCTCGCCGCGGAGGATGCGGGCCATGTCCGCGGCGTCGTCCACGTAGCGGACGTACTTCGGAAACGTCACGTCCTGTGCGCCCCGCTGGTACATCCCGCGCGGCTGCGACAGCGTGACGCGGGCCGACGGATTGTCCAGCGGCTGGATGTGGAACGTGCCGCCGGTGCCGCAGACGACGAAATGCCTTCGCGAGCCGCCGTCGACTTCCATCGCCGAGGATTTCACCGTGGCGAGGGCCTTGGGATACGTCAGCACCGCCAGCATGTTGTCGAGGAGCTTGTCGTCCATCGGCGACACGTGCTGCTTAAACGGCGTCACCTGCTGCGGCTTGCCGAGGACGCCGACGACGAGGTCGAGAATGTGGCAACCGAGCTCGAACATCATGCCGCCGGGGTACTGGGCGTGCTCGCGGCGGCCGCCCGGATCGACGACCTTGCTCATCACCGTGTGGACCTCGAACACGTCCCCCAACCAGCCTTCTTTCAGAAACTCCCGGAGCAGCACGACCGCCGGGTTGTAGCGGTACATGTAGCCCATCTGCACGAGCAGGTGCTGCGACTGCGCCCGGTCCAGAATCCTTCGGAACTGCGGCAGCGACTGGCCCGCGGGCTTGTCGATGTGGACGTGCTTCCCCGCCGCCACGCACGCCTCGGCGGCGTCGAGCAGGTCGCGGACCTCGGTCTCGACCAGCACCGCCTGCAATCTGGGGACGTTGAGCAACTGCTCCTGCGTCATCCACGGCAGATCGCGGAACGGCTCCTGCGATTCGGCCCGCTTCCGCCGCTCGGCATTCGGTTCGACGATGCCGACGACTTCGTAATCCGCGCTCTTGCGGTACGCCGCCAGTTTGGCGGCGTGCGCGTGCCCGACGCCGATCTGGCCGATCTTGATCCGCGGCTTGGCCGATTCCTGCGCGGCGAGTTTCGATCCGGCCAACGCCGCCGCGGATGCCAATCCCGCGGCGAGAAAATCGCGACGTTGCATGTTCGGCTCCGATCATGCCTAGGTGCCATGCTCCCAGCTTTGGGGGAGCATGTGCCTTTCAATTCGCGATGCGAAGACATGCTTGCCCAAAGCTGCAAGCATGGCACCCAAAGCGTCACACTTTCGTTACGGCTCGGCGAGCTTCTGCCGTTGCTGCGACAGAAACGCCAGGAGCGCCCGCAGGTCGGCTTCGGTCAGTTGTTCGGCGAAGTTGGAGGGCATCGGCGAGAGGTTCGACAGTCGCGATTCTTCGATGTCGTCCGTCGCGATGCGGACTTCCTTCCCCTGGGCGTCGCCGATGATGACCGTCGCTCCTTCTTCGCGGAGCTTCAATCCGGTGACGACGACGCCGTCCTTTTTGGCGATGACGATGGCCCGGAACGCGGCGTCGACGTTGCGGTTCGGGTCGAGGACGTCTTCGAGGATACGGTCGAGGCCGCGGTTGCCGACGCCGTCGAGCTGCGGCCCGACCTTGCCTCCCTCGTTGCTGAGTCGGTGGCAGGCCACGCACGACTTCTTGTAGACGGCGGCCCCGGCCTCCGGTGTGGCGTCGGTCGTGGAGGCCGTCGCCGTGACGCGGGCGATCAGCTTCTTCAGCCGGTCATCGGCGGCGGGCAAGCCCTGCGTCAGGTCGGCGATGCGCTGGTCTCGGTTCTCGATGGACAGCGTCGCCAGCCGGTCGAGCAGCGGCTTGTCCTGCAACAGCCGGGCCGACGCCTTGCCGTTCGCGATCACCTGGAACAGCAGTTCGCCGCCGGGCTGGCTGCCGGCGAGGGCGAGCGCAAACGGCTGCTGCAACGGGCCGGGAGCCGTGCCCAAGGCGGTCGCGAGCGCCATCCGGGCGTCCTGCGTGGGAACCGATCCGAGCAGTTGGGCGGCGAGCGTTCGCAGCGCGGTCGGCTCCTCGGGATTCTGCACGAGGACGCTCAACGCCCCAATCGTCTCGTTGCGATTAAGATTGAGTCCCGCCGACGCCGCAGCCAACCGGCCCGGCAACTCGGCGTGGCGATTCTGGAGCAATGTCAGCACGGAACCGCCGAGCGACGCCATCTGCAACTGATCGGCGACCTGCACGGCGGTCGTCATGCCGGCGTCGGTAAACGAAAAGTTCGGCGTGGGCGACACGACCACGTTCGGCGTGAACCGCCCGACCGCCAGCCAGGCGTAGGCGGTGCCGGTGTCGGCGTCGACGGCCTCGAACACGCCTCGCTGTCCAGCCCACCGTTTCAGATTCCATTGGTATTCACGGGCGACGTCGTTCCGCGGCGGGACATCGCGGGCAATGACTTCGCCGCTGTCCACGAGTTTGAGCCGCACGTGATTCACCGGCGGCGGGTCAGCCGTCGGCAGGCCGTTGTGGCCGCACATCCAGAACGACAGCGAATCCGGAATCGCGAACGGCGCCGACCGCAGCACGCCGGTCAGTGGCTCGCCGCGGGCGATGCTGTCGAAGAACAAGGCGTCGGCGTCGCCATCGGTCGATTTGCGCGGCCGCACGCCCCACGGACTGGCGCTGGCCATGCCGGGGACCGGCTGGTTGTCCCACGGCAAACTCCGCGGACGATTCGAGTCCAGTTGCCGTTCGGCAAGCCGCGCGGCCCAGCGGCCGAGTTCGCTGTCCGCGGACAGTTTCGTCCCGCGCTGCGTCAGCCCGGCGAATAGCGATTGGAAGTGCGCCACCTGTTGCGGCTCGTCGTTGCCGAATCGTTGCTGGACGAACCGGGCGACCTCATCCAACCGCTCGCCGCCGACGTTGCGGGCGACGTGCGTCAACGTCCGGTCAACGAGCGGGGCGGGGGCGTCGTGATCGCGCACATATCCGAATGCGAACCACGCGGTCGCTTCGTTCGGCACCGCGAGCGCGATCTGGACCACACGCCTCAACTCGGTTGGCGACAGCTCCAACGTTTCAATCGCCGCCACGGCCGCCGGGGTCCGCAATTGATTCCGCAGGGCGATCCGCGTCGCGTGGATGAGCTGCACGTCCTCCGACGGCGTGGCCTCCCACAGCGCCAGCAACGGCCGCAGATGACCGGGATCCGGATGCCGGCCCAGGGCCTCCGCGGCGGCTCGACGGACGAACGGATCGGCGTCGGTCAGGCGCGACTGGCACCAGCCGGTTTGCGAGGCCCACCACGTCCCCGTCTCGGCCAGGGCCTTCAGCAGATGCAACCGAACCAGCGGCGACGGGTCTGGCTGAAATCGCTCGAAATCCGTCGTCTCAAGTTTTCCCTGTCGCCACAGCAGCCACAGTATCTGCACTCGCTCTTCGGGAGTCGTCGAAGCGGAGAATCGCGCTCGCAACCTGCTTGCGGCGTCGGCTCCGAAGCGCGTCTGCAATTCGTAACTGGCGAGGTTGCGCAACGTCAGGTTGGCATCCGTCATCGCGACCATCAATTGATCGGCGGACATCGTCGTGAGATTCGGCAGCGCCGCCGGCTTCGCACCGTCGCCTGTATAGACAATCCGCCAGATGCGCCCCCGGTGCCGGTCGCGGCGGGGGTGATGCAGATCGACCTCGTAATGCCCGATGATGCTGTTGTAGAAATCGGCGACATACAGCGCCCCATCCGGTCCGAGATGCAGATCAACCGGGTGAAACCACCAGTCGCTGCACGTCAGGAAATCCTCGGGCTTCTCGACCCACGGCGACGAACCGCGCCACAGCGGCACGTCGCGGTGAATGGTGTTCGTGATCACGTTGCCGACGAACAGCGAACCGTCGTACTCTTTCGGGAACTGCGATCCCGAGTACGAGACCACGCCGGCGATGCCCGTCGAGCCGTGGTCGTTGGACGTCGTCAGCGGGGCGAAGCCGAGGCCATCGTGCGGCTTGCCGAAGCTGTCGTAATGGCCGCCGCGCAGGATCATCGTGATCGGCTTGGAATGGCAGTCGGCGGTGAACTGATCGCCGCGGGCATCGATGCACTGGCCGAACGGATTCACCTGGCCGAACGAAATCTGCTCGATGGCGGAGCCGTCCGGCCGGAAGCGGTACGTGTTGCCGGACTGCATCTCCAGCACGACCGAGCCTTCGCCTTTCAGCTTCACCTTCGACGCATTGCGGAACCCGTGACAGGCATAAATCCAGCCGTCCGGTCCCAGCCGAAACGCATTCTGGTCGCCGTGCGTGTCGACGAAGTCGAACGGACCGTACAGCACTTCCCGTTTGTCCGCCTGGCCGTCGCCGTCGGTGTCAGTCAGCTTCCAGATGTTGGGGATCGACCAGACGATGGCCTCGCGACCGCCGGGCAACGGCAGCACGCCGATGGGGATGTTGAGCTGCTCTGCGAACTTGGTGACCTTGGTCGCCCGGCCGTCGAGACCGATGCCGTCGAGGACCGTCACGCCGTCGCGAGGCACGGTTCCTTCCGCCGCGGCGAATGGGTACTCAATCGAATGCGTGACCCACAACCGCCCTTGGGCGTCGAACGCCAGGTTCATCGGCTTCTGAATGTCCGGCTCCGCGGCGACGAGCTGAATCTCAAAGCCGGGCGGCAACTGGAACTTGGTCCGCTCCTCGTCCGGCGGCAACGGATCGGTCGGCGCGACCGGCGGGCCGGCAAAGGCCGCCGTGCAGCAGCCCAGGAGCAAAGCGAAAAAACGAGCTTGCGACGTCAACGGCATGGACGGCGTCTCCGCGGGCTTCAGGGAATGACCAAGGGAAGAGTGTTTTCCTTGAACCTTGGTCATTGAAAATTGGTCATTGAGACTTTGCTGTGGTGGGACTCGCAGACTCGTCCCACCCGACGAGCGCGTCACTTCGTCGTCGTCAGCCGGATGTTCTTGAACTCGGTCCACATCGGTTTGCCGCCGTGCAACTGAACGGCGAGGATGCCTTCCTTCAGCGCCAGCTCCGGATGGTTATCGGTGAAGTCGAGAATCAACCGGCCATTCAGATAGTGTTGGATGCGGTTCCCTTTCGCGATGATGACGACGTCGTTCCAATCGTCCAGCTTGAAAACCTTCGCGAACTCCGCTTCGTCCATCAGGTCGGACTTCAGCACTTTTTTTCCGTCGGCATCCCAGGTGGCGACTTCGCCCACCTGGCACATCCGGCCGCGCTTGCCCCGTTCGTCGTAGATGAAACTGGACGTGTTCGGGAACTTGAGTTCGTTACGGAGCTCGTGCTGATACCCCTTGACCACCCATTCATTCGACGGCTTGTCGTCGGCGGTCAGATGCTTGGAGCGGTACTGAATGCCGGAGTTATTGGTCGCGTTGCAGCGGAACGACAGCCGCAGGTCGAAATCCTTGAGGACGCCGTCCTTCCAGATCAGGAAGGTGTTGCCCTTCGCGGCGTTCTCTTCCGTCGTTTCGCCGTGAATGACGCCGTCCTTGACGGACCACAATCGCGGATCGCCGTCCCAGCCGGTGAGGTCTTTGCCGTTGAACAGTTTCTGCATGCTCGCCGGTTCCGGCGGCGCTTTCAGGGGCGCGTCCTGGGCGAGCAGGGGACAGGCGACCGCGAGCAGGGTGAGCATCAGCGAGGAACGGATCATCGGTTTCTCCCGGCGAGTGATTCAGAGCGGTGTCGGAAACGCAGTGGCAACGATTATGTCCCACGCCGGGCCGGATGAAAAACGTGCGCGGGAATTTCCGGGCTGGATGGTCGTTGAAGCGCTCGACCGGGGCGACACGCCCCGGCTCTTTGGGGCGGTGGGATTGCCCTGCGCCCCGGCGGTGCGTCAGGATACCGTGTCGGACACAGGTCACCGGGAGACGACGATGCCGCCGGGATTTCGATTGCTCGCCGTCAGTTGCCTGTTCGGCGGCACGGCCGTCGCGGCCGAGTATGGCGACGTCGTCCGCCAGACGCCGCAGTTGCTGGCGTATTATCGCTGCGAAGCGGTCGGCGACGTAGTCGGCGATGAATCGGGACGCAATCATCCTGCGACCTGGGCGGGGCCGAAGGGGGAATCGGTCGAAGGAGTGACGTCGGCGTTGGGACGCGCCCTGCGACTGGTGGGGGGTGCGCACCTGCGCGTTCCGGCTCTGGGTCAATATGACGCCGTCACCGTGGAGATGTGGTTGCGGCTGCGGAAGCCTCCGGCGGAGGGCATCGCCGGCCTGTATGCCGCCGACCGCTGGCAACCGGGCGGCTTTCATTACAACCTGTTCGCGCCCGGACAAATTGAACTCGCCGTCAACGGCATCGGACGGTTTCCGCGCACCGACCCCGAAGCCGTGCCGCTGGACCGGTGGACGCATCTGGTGACGACCTACGACCGCGAGTCCGGCGAGCATCGGCTGTATCGCGACGGCCGGCTGCTGCTCGATGAGATCGCCGCCCCCGCGCTGCCGCTGAAGCTGATCGAGGCATCTATCGGCGCATGGATCAACGACAAGCCGACACGTCCCTTGGAGGCCGATGTCGACGAAATCGCGATCTACGCCGCCGCGTTGACGCCGGGGCAGATTCGGCAGCACTACCAACTCGCTAGGGGGATTTCCGCGACGCCGGTGGACTTCGCCGCCACCATTCGGCCGTTGCTCGCCGAACGCTGCCTCGGTTGCCACGGCCCGGAGAAGCAGGAAAGCGAACTCCGGCTCGACGTGCGTGACTCGGCCCTCCGCGGCGGCGAATCGGGCGAACCGGCGATCGCGCCGTTTGCGGCCGATCAGAGTCACCTCTTGCAACTGGTGACGAGCAGCGACCGCGAATCGCGCATGCCGCCGGAGGGGGAGCCGCTCACGCCGCCGCAGATCGCGCTCTTGCGGGACTGGATCGACCAAGGGGCCGTCTGGCCGAATGAGTTCGCCGGACATCTCGTCGAAGAACCGGTGACGACGTCGCACTGGTCGTTCCAACCGATCGGTCGTCCGACTC
>JAWXBB010000500.1:0-32868 GCA_034439795.1 Planctomycetaceae bacterium
CGATCGATCTGATGCCGAACGATCTCGTCTACCACACCTACATCAACGAAGCGGGGCGGCCGGCCGTCGATCCTGGTCCGCTGCTGAAGCATGACGATCGGCTCGCCACTTTTTTCTTCAACGAAGTGAACCGGGCGCGGCCACAGGTGCATTCACTGCTGTTGCGCGTGATGGCCGAGAGAAGCGTCACCGCCTTCAATCGCGAGTATCGCTTCCCGCATCTACAGGTGTTTGCCGACCGCAATCGCGTCGAAAAGGAAGAGACCTTCGAGTTGCCGGCGGCCGCCCGCGATCGCTTTCTGATGGAACTCAATATCGCAATGCCGGCGGACCGTGAGCTTCAGCGGCAGTTGATGGCCGATCCGCGTTTCTTCGACGTCGACCGCCTGATCGGCAGCCGGTTTTTGCTCCGTCGGCGCGACTTTGGCTTCCTCGGACAGTTTGCCGGCCTCAGCTTCGAGCGCCTTGACCTCTTCCTCAGCTTTTTGCTTGGCCTCTTCGGCTGCGGCGACGGCTTCCGGATGATGCCGGTATTTCGCGACGGCGCTGCCGTAGAACGCGATCAGGTAATCGCCCGGCGGCGTTTTCAACGCAGCCAGATCGAGCACGGCCTGCGACGTGTCCGCCGTCAATGCGACATCGAACGCCGGCGCGCGTTCGAAGCCGGCGCCCATCGTCTTCAGTTGCATCGTTGCCCCCGAGAAATCGCTACGACGCGTCTGGACGAGCGGAATCGTGAGTTTTCCCCCAGCCGCGACTTCCAAGACGCCGTTAGTGGATGCGGCAATTGAGATCGGAGCGAAATCGAATCCGCCGACGGAGACCGGCACGTCGGCCAGCAGTCGCGGGCTGGGAATCTCGCCCCAGGCATCGGCGACCGGCCACGCCATCGACGCCAGTCGACACGGGCGCTCGACCGTCGCACCGTTGATTTGCGCGCGGCCGTAGAACTTGGCGCTCGCCAGCGCACGAGGCGCGTTCTGGTGGGCGGTCACCAGCATCAGCCCCCGCGACTGACCCGCCGGAATTTTCAGGCCCCGCGCGGTGACCCCTTCCGGCAAGCCCTCCATCACGAGTTCGATGTCGCCATCGAAGCCGTCTCTGCGCACGACGACGACTTCCAGCGGCATCGTCGCGCCGCCGCGCAAGGCCAGCGGCTTGGACAGCGCGTTGCGGTCGCCGTTCCGCAGTTCCATGTGCATCGCCCAGGCCACGACTGCGAAATCGGGTGCAGCCTTGCGAATTCCCAGACGATAAATGTTGCGCGGGTCTTTGCGCGTGCCGCCGAACAGGTCGGACAGTTGCAGGCGATGGACGCCGTCCTCTTTGATCTCGAGTTTCCCCAGGATGTCCGACGAGCCGGCATCGTATGGCGGACCGTCGTAGGCATAGCCGTTGCTGGAGACCTTCACCGGGCTGGGGATGTCGCTGAACTCCGCGACGTCGGCCAGCTTCTCGGGACTGCCGGCGGCGACGTGCTGAACGAGAATCGCGGGGTCGGTCGGCAAACCGAAGCGCTCCGACGCAACCTCCACCCACCACACCTCTCCTTTTTTGGCCTCAAACTCGAACGCGTCCACGTCCGCCGCCGGGAAGAAGCTGCCCGCGATGTCGCACGGCAACGCGATCTTCTGGGCCACAGTACGATCGTTGTTGGGCTCCTGCTCGGCGGTCTCGGCCTGGTCCCGCAGTCCTTCCGGCGGCCACGAGAACGAACTGACCGTCTTGGTCGATGGTTGCCGCACAATCGGGGCGTCGGCCGGCCACTCGCGCAGCGCCAAGCGATAGAAATACTCGGAGCCCCCTTTGTAGGTCAGCTCGTGGAGCTTGATGACGTACCGGCCGTCTTCCGGAACGATGAAGTCCAGCGCGCCGCCGCGACGTTCGACCAGCAGGTCGCGTCCGGCGGAGTCGGCGATGATCAGCACGACGTCGAGCTTGGAGTCGATCCCCTTCGTCGCGCAATCGACGACGACGCGCTGTCCCTTCCGCCCCTCGAAAATGTAGTGATCCACCGCCCGCACGGTCATCGCGGCGTTGCAGACCGAGTTCATCGGCAGTTCCATCGCCGTCGCCAGCGACGTATTCGGCGGCTTCTGGGTGACTTCCGTCAGCGAGCCGACGGAGAAAATCCGCGACGAGGAAACGCCCAACCGCGTCATCACGCGGGTTTCGTAGACGCCCACCGGGCAATCGGCGGCGATCGCAACCACGTATTTGTTCGGCACGGGCTGTCCGGCCGCATCGAGCTTGCGGGTGGCGGCGATCCGGGGGTCGGAGAACGCCAGTTCGCCCAGGTCGTCGAGATGGTCGCCGGTGATCGCGATCTCGACCTCGGTTCCCGCCTTGCCCCCCATCGGCAGCGTAGTCAGCAAGCGCGGTGCGGGCAGGCAGACCGATTGGGCCAGCGACACGGACGTCGCACACCACAAGGCCAAGCCGAACGACGCGACCAAGACCATCGCCCGGGTCTGGTCTTGCCGGCAATACAGGAATCGAACAACGTCAGTCATCGTCTGCCTAATGGTTGAACAGGAATTCTTTGGTATTAACGAGCGCCCAGATGAGATCCTGGAAGTTCTCGCGACCGGCCTTCTGCGCATCGACTGGTTTGCCTTCGGCATCGACGCGCGGGTCGGCGAGGTAATCCAGCGCGATCTTCAATTCATCCGAGCGAGGCTCGCTGGAAAACGCCGCGAGATACAGTTCGCGGACTTTCGCCTCGGCCGGTTTGTCCTCTTTCGCCAGCCGTTCGGCACGGCCGTTGGGGTGGGCGAGCTTCGACTTGATGTCCGACGCATTGATCAGATGCAGGCTCTGGGCGAGACTGGATGATTGCACGCGTTCGCATTCGCACACGCTCTCCCCTTCCGGCCGGCCGAACACCCGCAGAAACGGCGACGACCGGTTGTAGCTGTTGTCCGGCAAGGCGACGGCCCGCGTCCCCGGCGGCAGGTTCGCGAAATCGGTCTGCGAACCCGTCAGCCGGTCGATGGCGTCCAGCAGCACCTCCGCCTGCAGCCGCCGCGGATAATAGCGCGAGTAATTCTGCCGATCGGCGAGGTTGTGTTCATTCGGCGTCGCGCTCAACTGGTAGGCCGTCGAGCGGGTGATCGTGCGCACCAGCTCCTTCAGATCAAACCCGCCGGAAATGAAGTGCCGCTCCAGGGCGCTCAGCAACTCGGGGTTCGTCGGCGGGTTCGTGTCGCGGATGTCGTCCTCGGGTTCGATCAGTCCCCGCTGGAAGAAGTGCTTCCAGTAGCGGTTCACGAGCGCCTTCGCGAAGAACGGGTTGTCGCCCGAACTCATCCAGTCGGCGAGCCGTAGCCGCGGGTCTTCATCCGCCGCGATTTCGGGGATGGCGTCGCCGAGCGCGGCCGGCTTCAGCGCCAGCCCGGACTTCACATTCGTCGCCGTGGCGAGACCGCGCTTGTGAAAGATCAGATCCTCGCCGCGCGTCGCCGAGGGCTTTCGCCCCACCTGACTGAAGAACGCCGCCAGCGAGTAATAGTCGTCCTGGCTCCAGCGCTCGAACGGATGATGGTGGCACTGGGCGCATTGCATGCGGACGCCCAGGAAGAGCTGGGCCACATCTTCGATTTGCTGCTTGGGTTCCTTCACCCGCTTGTACCACGCCACCGGTGGGTTGCCGATCACCGTGCCGGTCGCGGCCAGCAGTTCGCGGACGAACTGATCGTACGGCTTGTTGGCCAGCAGGCCGTCGCGCACCCAGGCGTGGAACGCGAAGTTGGAGACGATGTCGCTGGTGTCATCGCGGCGGTTCTTCAGGAGCGCGGTCCATTTGCCGGCGAAGAAGTCCGCGTACTCGGGACTGCGGAGCAGCGCATCGATCGCCTGATCGCGCTTGTTGTCGTCCTGACTGGCCAGAAACGCCATCGCCTCGTCCTCGGTCGGCAGCCGCCCCGCGACATCCAGCGTGACCCGGCGCAGGAACGTGGCGTCGTCACAGACCGCCGACGGAGGCACACCGATGCGTTTCAGATTGGCGAAGACTGCCTCGTCGACGAAGTTTTTCGCGGGGGGCAGATGCTCGACCGCCGCACCCAACGGGACCGAGCCGCTGAACACCGCGACCTGTCCCTGGTAACGCACCATGATCGCGACGTTGCCCGTGATGTCGAGCACCTTCACGAGACCGCGATCGGTCACCTCCGCCATGGCTTTGTCGTTGGACTCGTATAGCGCCAGCCCGGTGACGTCCCGCACGCGGCCATCCGAATAGCGGGCCAGCGCCTGAAGCTGCTGTTCGCCCTGCCGTGTGATCGTGCCCCGTGCCGGCTGAATCTCGAAGGCGACGAGCCTGGGTTCTTCCGCCCGGTCATAAGGCGCGCCTTGCCGAATCCAATCGCGCAGCAGCGAAAAGCCTTCTGACGACTTGGCCAACCGGACGCCGCCGCCGTGCGGCAACTGTCCCGACGCCTTCAGCAGCAACAGACTCTGATCGGCCGCCCCGGCAAACACCCGCCGACCGCGGCCCTCTTTCACCAGATGCTCGAAGTCTTCCTGCGGTTCAAAGCCCAAGAGCGACAGTTGAAACCCGTTCTGCCCGTTGCCTGCTTTCGCATGACAGACGCCGACGTTGCACCCGGCTTTCGTGAGCACGGGCACGACATCATTCACAAAGCTCACGGGCCGTTCCGCAGCCTCCGCCCTGATCTGGCCGAAGATTCCGACGGCCGTCAGGAGCAGGCAGTTCCGCAGATTCCGTCCGCGGTCGTGGTGATCGAGCAAGAGCATTTCCTGTCCGCGACGATGCACAGCGGCACCGCAAAGCCTGAAAACGGTGGGAGTGTCCGAGTTTGAGGGCGGCGGGGCCTAAGCCGTTTCGGCGTGGCCCCGTGACGGTGGGGAAACGGGGCCACGACGACTTAGACCCCGCCACCCCTTCACGAAATCAGGACACGACGAAAACGGTGGGGCAGCGAGGAAATCATCGGAGCTATTTTATATGTAAGTGAGCGTCAGGTCAATGAGTTGCCCGTTTTCAGCATCCACCGAGCCAAAGACGCCAGATCCGCCAGGATTGAGGGCCCCGATACAATGCGACGCCGCCCGCGGGCGACATCAACCCGACCACGGACCACGTCGGCATCGTTCTTCACGCCAGCAGTTCGCTGACCACCTTGCCCGCCACATCCGTCAGGCGGTAGTCTCGGCCCTGGAAGCGATACGTCAACCGCTCGTGATTCACGCCCAGCAGATGCAACAGCGTGGCATGAAAATCGTTGACGTGGACCGGACGGTCGACGATGTTGTACCCGTACTCGTCGGTGGTGCCGTAGGTCAGGCCGGCCTTCGCGCCGCCGCCGGCCAGCCAGACGGTGAAGCACCGCGGGTGATGGTCGCGGCCGTAATCGTCGACGGTCAGCGGCCCCTGGCAATACACGGTGCGGCCGAACTCGCCGCCCCAGACCACCAGCGTGTCGTCGAGCAACCCGCGCTGCTTCAGGTCGAGCACCAGGGCCGCCGACGCCCGGTCGGTCAGCCGGCACTGTTTCGCCAGATCCCGCGGCAGGAAGCGGTGCTGGTCCCAGCCGCGGTGAAAGATCTGAATGAACCGCACGTTCCGCTCGGCCATTCGCCGCGCGAGCAGGCAGTGATACGCAAACGTCCCCGGCGTGCGGGCGTCGTCGCCGTACATTTGCAGCGTGTGCTCCGTCTCGCCGCTCAGGTCGGTCAGCTCGGGGACCGACGACTGCATGCGGAACGCCATCTCGTACTGCGCGATGCGGGCCGCGATCTCCGGGTCGCCGGTCTCTTCGAGTTTGTGCCGATTCAGCGCCGCCAGGTCGTCGAGCATCCGCCGCCGCGTCGCGACCTCCAGCCCGGCCGGATGCGACAGAAAGGGCACGGGATCGCCCACCGACCGCAGTTTCACCCCCTGATACTGCGACGGCAGGAAGCCGCTCCCCCACAGGCGGTCGTACAACGGCTGATCGCCGGTGCCCGAGATCATCGCCACGAACGCGGGCAGGTTGTCGTTCGCGGTGCCCAGCCCGTAATTGATCCACGCGCCAAAGCTGGGACGCCCGGCGAGCTGCGCCCCGGTCTGCAGAAACGTCACCGCCGGGTCGTGATTGATCGCCTCGGTGTGCAGCGTGCGGACGAAGCACAACTCGTCGGCGATCTGCGCGGTCTCGGGCAGCAGCTCGCTGAGCCACGTGCCGCTCTCGCCGTGCTGCGCAAATTGGAAGCGAGACGCCGCGATCGGGAACCGGTCCTGCGTGGCGGTCATGCCGGTGAGCCGCTGCCCCTGCCGGATCGACTCGGGCAGATCGGCGTTCTGCCGGTCGCGCAGCTGCGGCTTGGGATCGAACAGATCCAGTTGCGACGGCGCACCCGACTGGAACAGATAGATGATCCGCTTCGCCCGTGGTGCGACTTCGTTCGCCGACGATGCCCGTCCCATCAACTGCGCCAGCGCCGCCAGTCCCGTCACGCCGGACAACCGCCCCAGGAAGCCACGACGGCCGCATGTTGGGAGATCGGTCATTTCTTACTCTTATGAGCGAGCCGCGATGATGGGTGGATATCACAGATGATGGCTGGCTGACCCCATTCGGCTGGCTTCAGCCCCGAAGGGGCGGCAGACCGTAGCCCCCGGCGTGAGCCGGGAGAATGTCGCCGTAGCGGCCCGTAGCCCCGGAGGGGCGGCAGAAGCGGGTCGCGCGGCGGGGCTGTCTGTCGCCCCTTCGGGGCTGGCGTCAAGGAGCCGCATCCATCCCCCGGCTCACGCCGGGGGCTACGGTCTGCCGCCGCTCCGCGGCTGAAAACGAGGAATGCGATTGCAACAGACGATTTGAGAGCGATTCCCTCAGCATCGAGATGCACGCCTTACTCCTTCGTCACGACTTCGTCGAGGTTGAGCAGCACGCTGGCGACCGCCGCGCAGGCCGCCCGCTCGGCGAGTGCGGTTTCATCGAGGGGTTCCGCCGCCGTCACCCCCACGCGCAACAGCGCACGGGCGGTCTCCGGGTGCTCGACAAAATTCTGTCGGTAGACGGACCACGAGGCCTGCAACCGGTGCCGCTCGGAGGGTTGCGGATGCCGCGCCGTCACCCGCCGGAACATCGCCGCGATGGCTGCTTCGGGTGCGGGACCGGCCT
Organism: Planctomycetaceae bacterium; assembly: GCA_034439795.1. Lineage (GTDB taxonomy): Bacteria > Planctomycetota > Planctomycetia > Planctomycetales > Planctomycetaceae > DSVQ01. The sequence continues at coordinate 7,128 of JAWXBB010000500.1, forward strand.
CGCGCCACGCGGCTTCGCCCAACGCCCGCGCCGCGTCCACGTAGGTCACATCGTTCAGCAGCGCGAGGGCCTGCAACGGTGTGTTCGTGCGGCCGCGACGCATCGAACAGGCTTCGCGCGTCGAGGCATCGAACAGGGTCAGCGTGGGGTTCGCCACCGTCCGCTTGGCATAGCAGTACAGGCTCCGCCGGTCGACATCCGGTTTCGGGCTGGGTTCGTACAGCGTGTCCGTGGCGATCTCCTGCCACAGCCCGGCCGGTTGGTACGGCTTGATCGACGGGCCGCCGAGCCGCTCTTCGAGCAGTCCGGCGATGGCCAACGCCTGATCGCGCAACATCTCCGCCGACAACCGGAACCGCGGACCGCGCGCCAGCCACCGATTCTGCGGGTCGGATTGGTAGGCCGCCGCCGAACATTGCGAACTCTGCCGGTACGTGGCGCTCGTTGCGATCAACCGCTCGATGTGCCGCAGATTCCAGCCGCTTTCGACGAGTTCCACCGCCAGCCAGTCGAGCAGTTCGGGATGGCTGGGCGCTTCCCCCTGGGTGCCGAAATCTTCGCTCGTCTTGACCAGCCCGATGCCGAAGAACCGCTGCCAGAGGTTGTTGACCGCCACGCGGGCGGTGAGCGGATGCTGCGGATGGACGAGCCAGCGGGCGAAGTCCAAGCGGTTGCCGCTCACCGGACCGGTGCCCGCCGCGAGCGCCGCGGGCACGCCGGGCGTCACCGCCGCGCCCGGCCGGTCGTAGACGCCGCGTTGCAAGACGGTCGTCGCACGGGCTTGCGATTGGTCGACCATGACCATCGCCGTGGGCAACGTCATCTGCAGAAACTGTTGCAGTGCGGCGTTCGCGGAACGGTACTGCTCGTAGGCCCGCGCGATGTCAGCGGAGGCGTGTTCCTGGAGAAAGCACTGTTGAAGTTTTTGCGTCTGTGCCGACGTGCGCGTGTCGGACAGCATCGCAATGATTTGTGCGATGCTTTCGCGCGTCGCCAGCGTCCCCACCTCCGGCTCTGACAAACGGCGCCCGTAGATCCGCACGTCGGCGAGCGCTCCGGCCAACCGTCGCCGCGTTCCGGTCGCGCCGATCCGCAGCGGCTCCTCATTGGTGAACGTCTGATTGAGGAAGTCGTAATGCACAGCCAGCGGCTGCGGCACGCCGTCGATGGAGATCACGATCCCGTTTGCGGTGCGCGAGCCATCGTAGGTCATCGCAACGTGCGACCAGCGCCCCGGCGGCACGGCGGCCCGCGTTTCCACACGGATGGCGTCGTCGAGCCAGCGTTTGACGAGGTTGACCTGCAGCTTCCCGTCGACCAGTTGAAACGTCCAGCCGTCTTCGTAGCCGTCGTCGGAAGTCCGCGACACAATCCCGCCGGTCAGCGATGCGGCGGGATTGATCCACGCGGACGCGCTGAACGCATCGAAGTAGCCGAACTTCGCCTGATCGCCGGCGTCGAGGAATTGTTGGCCATCCAACTGCAGCGCGCGACCACGCGGGCCGTCCACGAACGCGGCTTCACCGGCGTTGAGCTGTCCTACGGAAGGAATGCGTGTCGCATCGCTGACATCGGTCTGCAACGGGAAGCTGGCCACGAGCCCGGCATTGATGGTGAAGTCCAGCCCCGATTGTCCCGCGAACCCCGTTTCCCAGGCACGCTGCGCCTCGCGAATTTTGGGCTGCACGTGATTCCAGGCCCGTGTCGCCTCGGCGGCTGCGGTCTCCATGTGGTGCAGCGTCCGCCATTGCTCCGTCGTCGGCGCGGTGATGTACGGCGGCGAGTTCCCCTCTTTCACGGCGCGGCCGTTCTCGGGCACCTGATTGAAGTAGGCAAACAGTTGGTAGTATTCGCTCTGCGTGAGCGGATCGTACTTGTGCGAATGACACCGCGCGCAGCCCACGGTCAGTCCCAGCCAGACGGCCCCCGTGGTGTCGACGCGGTCGGCGACGTACTCCACGGCATACTCTTCGGCGATGATGCCCCCCTCCGAATTCCCGCGATGATTCCGCTGGAACCCGGTCGCCACCAGCAATTCCACGGCACGTGGATCGCGCGGCAGATACCCCCGCGGCTGCGACTCGATCGCCGCGGTCGTCAACCCGTTCGATGTCGGCGGCAACCGTTGCTCCTCCGCCAGCAGCAGATCGCCCGCGAGTTGTTCGATGGTGAATTGATCGAACGGCATCCCGGCATTGAAGGCGTCAATCACCCAGTCGCGCCAGCGCCACATCTGTCGCGGGCCGTCGTTTTGATAACCGCTGGTATCGGCGTAACGCGCCGCGTCCAGCCAATCGACCGCCAGATGCTCGCCATGCCGGGGGGACGCCAGCAGCCGGTCCACCAGCCGCTCGTAACGGTCGGGCGAAGCGTCGGCGAGATAGGCATCGACTTCCGCGATCGTCGGCGGCAGCCCCGTCAGATCGAGCGTGACCCGGCGCACCAGCGTTTCCGCGGTCGCTTCGGGCTGCGGTGTCCACGCCCGCTGTTCCAACACGGCGAGCACAAACGGATCGATCGCCGTCCGCGACCAGTCGGCCCGCGCGACATCCGGCACAGCGGACCGTCGCGGGGGAATGAACGACCAATGGTCTTCCCACGTCGCCCCCTCGGCGATCCAGCGCCGAATGACGTCGATTTGCGCGGCCGTGAGCGACTTGCCCGATGCCGCGGGGGGCATCCGCAATTCGGCATCGCCATGCGCGATCCGCTGCAACAGCAGGCTCGCCTCCGGGCGTCCCGGCACGACGAGCGGCCCATCATCGCGCGTGGCGAACAATCCCGCGCGCGTATCCAAACGCAGTTCGGCCTGCCGGGCGGTGGCATCCGGTCCGTGGCATTTGGAGCACGTATCGGACAGGATCGGCCGCACGTCGCGCGCAAACCGGACCGGCGGGGCCGCTTCGGTAATGGCCGTCAGCCACAGAACACCAACGATCATCAATGGCGATCGCGTCATCCAGTCTGCGTCCTCTTTTATCACAGCACGGAAAGGTCCAGCGTATGCGGATGCGCTCGTCAGGTCAAATACATGCCCCGCTGACGAATGGTCAAGGCGTGAGTCTTGATTCTGGGTGGATCTCACAGATAACGACAGACTGTCGGCACTCGTCTTTCTTCAGCCCCGAATGGGGCGGCAGATCGTAGCCCCCGGCGTGAGCCGGGGGACTGGTTGCAACCTTGGCATTAGCCCCGGAGGGGCGACAGACAACCCGTCGCGCGACCAGCTTCTGTCGCCCCTCCGGGGCTGTGATCCTGTGTGACTGCCCTCCCCCGGCTCACGCCGGGGGCTACGGTCTGCCGCCGCTCCGCGGCTGAAAATTGGGAATGCCGCGGACACCTCGGCCGAAATTCACTCAGAATCGAGATGCACTCCCGAATGTCCATGAATCTGGTCGCGTGTCATTCCCCGTCCTTCATTTCTGTGTCAAACTGCCCCACAATCCAACTGTCTGTTGCAGGCCACGCAGCGGCGCGCAAGAATTGCGGAGAACCAGCACCGGGCCAGGGATGACAACCGTATGGTGACCGTGGAGGATTTTCTGCGACGCGTCAAAGGCTGTGGATTGGCGTCTGCGGACGACATCAACGCCCTCGTCGCCGCCTGTCCGGCAATCGTCCAAAGCGACAACGTCAAGGGACTGGCCACCGAGTTTGTCCGCCGCGGCTTGATGACCAAGTATCAGGCCACCGCCGCCCTGCAGGGAAGACACGACGCGCTGCTGCTCGGCGATTACCTCATCCAGGACGTCATCGGGCAGGGCGGGATGGGAACCGTGTTCAAGGCGGAACACAAGCGGCTGAAGCGGATCGTCGCCGTCAAGACGCTCAACCCGTCCGCGCTGAAGGTGACCGATGCGGTCGACCGCTTCCGCCGGGAAGCCGAGTTGATCGGCAAGCTGAACCACCGCAACATCGTCGCGGCGTTCGACGCCGGCGAAGTCCGCGGGCAGCACTTTCTGGCGATGGAGTACGTCGAGGGGACCGATCTCGAACGGTTGGTCACGCAGCAGGGGCCGCTGCCTCCCGACGTCGCGGCGGCCTGCATTCTGCAGGCGGCCCGCGGACTGGAGTACGCCCATACCCGCGGCATCCTGCATCGGGATGTGAAGCCGGCCAATCTGCTGCTTGCGACCAAAGCCGATCCGCCGGTCGTCAAACTGCTCGACCTGGGCCTGGCGTGGATTCGCGATTCGTCCTCGGCGACGGCACCCGGCGATCCTGCGGGGCGGCTGACGCAGAACGACCGCATCATGGGGACGGTGACCTATATGGCGCCCGAACAGGCGCTGGAGATCCACAGCGCCGATCAGCGGGCCGACATTTACAGTCTCGGCTGCACGCTGTATTTCCTGGTCGCCGGGAAGGCGATGTACCCGGCGGAGTCGGTGCTGAAGCAACTCGTGGCCCATCGCGAATCGCCGATCCCCGCCCTGCCCCGCGCGAAGCCGCCTCTGAACGCCGTGCTGGCCAAGATGGTGGCCAAGCAGCCGGAGCAGCGGTATCAGTCGATGGCGGACGTGATTGCCGCGCTCGAACGCTGCGGCGTCACCGATGCCCAGGCCCGCGGCGCGCTCGATCTGACGGGCGCAACTTCGACCGACGACGAGGAGTTCGAGTCGTATGCGTCCGTGTCGCTGTCAAAGAACGAGGCGCTCCCCACCAGCCCGCGCATGTCGCGAAAGAAAGCGCAGTCCAAAAAGAAAGCGGCCGAAGCCGCCAATCGTCAACGGCTGATTCTGGGCGTCTCCGCCACCGCGGCCGTCGTGGTGATCGGATTGATGGTCTGGCTGTTCACCAGCGGTCGGGGCAAGACCACAGCATCGGACGCGGCTGCGGTGGCCGCGAATGTCATCCCGGAACCCAAAGCACAACCCGACCCGGTCGTTGCTCCGGTCACAAATACGACGGAGGTGCCGACGGCCATCCCGCCGGTCGCCGCCGACTTCGATGTCACCGGCGAGTATCTGTCGACCATCGCCGGCGAGACGTGGGGGTTCCAGGTCCGCCGGCGAGCCGACGAGACTTTTGCCATCCGGTTGTTGCAGGGCGGATTGCCGGGGGACGGCTGGGATCAACGCACGGCGTACGAACTTTCGGCGTCAAAGAGCGACGGCCGGATCGCGTTCGACAAGAACCCGCGGATGGCGGCGGCGTTCGAGCCGGATCGGATCGCAGGAACGAACGCCGTGGGTGAGACCTTCGTCGCCGAGCGAACGACGCGCCGCAGCATCCTGCTCGACAAGCCGGCCCCGCCGGGCGCGACCGTGTTGTTTGATGGACACAATGCCGATCAATGGACCGCGGGTCAGGTCACGCCCGAAGGTCTGTTGCTGGCCGGAACCACCACGACGCAGTCGTTCCGCGATTTCGCGCTGCATCTGGAATATCGGCTGCCGACCGATTCGGTTCCGTCCGCCGTCGCTGGCGGGCTGCTGTTGCAGGGGCGGTATGAGATCGTGATCGCCGACTCCTTCGGCGATGAGGCCACCGCGACCAGTTGCGCGGCGGTCAAAGGGCAATCGGCTCCGAGCGTCAACGTGAGTTTTCCCCGTGACCAATGGCAAACGCTCGACGTCTCGTTCGCCGCGCCGCGGTTCGACTCCAGCGGCATCAAGGCGACCAACGCCCGCGGCACGATCCGGCACAACGGCGTCGTCGTTCACGACAACGTCGAACTCCAACTGAACACGGCCGGAGCGGAAATGTCCGACAGCGGCCCGATCGTACTGGGACCGACGGCGGAATCCGGCGTCGCCTTCCGCAACCTCTGGATCGTCGAAACCCGACCGGCCGGTTTGCTGGCCGGCAATCCCAAAAGCTGGCCGGAACCGAGTGACGCCTTACGGAAGCGGATGGCCTCGGTCTCCGGCCTCATCCACGAAGAGTTCGCGCTCGTCCATACGCTGCCGCTGGATGGCTTCGAGAAGCTCGCCGAACAGTTTCAAGAGTCGGGCTACCGCCCCGTGCGACTGCGCCCGTATGCGACGAACAAGGCCGTGCAGACGGCCGCGCTGTGGCAGCGCGACGGCTATGAATGGCAACTGGCGACGGGGAGCGCCGCCGAATTGCAGAAGCAGGCCCAGCAACTTCAGGCCGAGGGGTTGTGGCCCGTCGACGTCGCCGGTTACGCCGCCAAGAATGGCGAGGAGTACCTGTCGCTCTGGGCCCGCCTGCCGGAGAAGCCGGCGGAAGAGGCGCGGATTTATCCGGGGGTCCGGCACGTGTCGCTCGCCCCGACGTTCGCCGACTTTCCGAATCAGGGGTTTTCCGAACGGGTCGATCAGGCGTTCGTCGTGGGCCGCGCGGGGATCATGCACAGCACGCTGTGGTGGAAGTCCCCCGCAAAGACGGAAGGCTGGTGGGGCGACCTGCCGTATTTCGAGGGCCACCGCAAGGGCTTCATCCTCGATCTGTGCATCGCCCGCGGCCCGCTGACGGGCGCCCCGGCGTACGCGTGGTGTTCGCTGACCGACCCGCCGCCCGGCGTCGAGTTCACCGAGTTGCACGGTCTGGCCCCCGACGTGCATCTCAAGCGCTGCGCCGAACTGCTCGAACAAGGTTACAAGCCGGTCTCCATCGGCGCGGCGCAGGTTAATGCGTCAGTTCCGTTGCAGACGTGTTCGTTGTGGCACCGAAAGATTGCACCGAGTCGCACCGAGCAGTGATGACAAAGAAGCGGTTTCAGACCTCAATCCGATTGTCGCCCCTGGTAGCGAACGATTGATCGGAAGTCAATTACGCCGAAGGCGTTCGATCACACAGCCCAGGGTCGCGAGTCTGCGAGCGCACCCTGGGGAAATGGCTTACAGGGTATGGGATTCCTTATCGATCGCCACCCAGGGTGCGCTCGCAGACTCGCGACCCTGGGCTTTGCGATGCTACGCCTTCGGCGTAAAGATTTTGTCGCCTTGAAACTGCTTCTCATGGGCGACTGCTTGGCGATGAATCACTCCGGCACGCGGCTGGCCTCTTCGGCGCGGCGGGCGGACAGCAGTTCGAGGATCGCGGGGACCGCTGACGCGACGGGAAGCTTCTTCGCGTCCGGTTCCCAGCGCCATTTGGCCTCGATCACGCCCTCCTTCAGCCCCTTGCCGCCGATGACGATCCGCAGCGGGATGCCGATCAGGTCGGCGTCCTTGAACTTCACGCCGGCCCGTTGGTCGCGGTCGTCCAGCAGCACGTCCACGCCCGCGGCTTTGAGCTGCTCGTAGACGAGATTGGTCATCTTCATCGTCTCCTCGTCGGCGACGGCGAGCGGGCACAGGATGACGGAGTAGGGCGCGACGGCGAGCGGCCAGATGATGCCGTTCGCGTCGTGCTTCGTCTCCGCCAGGCCCGCGACGATGCGGTTCACGCCGATGCCATAGCAGCCCATGATGATCGGCTGGCGGAATTCCTTCTCGTCGTCGAACGCCGCGCCGAGCGCCACCGAATACTTCGTCCCCAGCTTGAAGACGTGGCCGACTTCGATGCCGCGGACCAGCTCCAGCGTCCCCTCGCCACGGGGGCTGGGATCGCCGGCGACCGCGTTGCGGAGGTCGTAGGTGGTGTCGAGCTGGTAATCGCGGCCGATGTTCACACCGGTCAGATGCTGGTCCGCTTCGTTCGCGCCGGTGATGGCGTCCTTGACCAGCGGCACGTCGTGATCGGCGATCACACGGCACTTGATCCCCACCGGTCCGGCAAAGCCGACGGGTGCGCCGGTGACCTTGAAGATCGTCCCCGGATCGGCCAGTTCGACCGACTTTACCCCCAGCGCGCGGCGGAGCTTGTTCTCGTTGGCTTCGTGATCGCCCCGGATCAGCACCGCGACCGGTTGACCGTCGGCCTGATAGATGAGCGTCTTCAGCATCTGCTGCGGCTGGCATTTCAGCAGCTTGCAGACGGCGTCGATGCTGCCGACGTCCGGCGTGGAGACCTTCACCATCGCCGCCGCACCGGATGGTGTCGTCAGTGGCGGCGTCTTGCGGCCGGTCTCCGCCCGTTCGAGGTTCGCCGCGTAACCGGTCTGCTTGCAGAACACGACCTGATCTTCGCCGTTGTCGGCGGGGATCATGAACTCGTGCGAGGCGTCGCCGCCGATCGGCCCGCTTTCGGCTTCAACCGGCAGGTAATCCAGCCCGCAGCGCGCGAAGATGCGGCAGTAGGCGCGGTACATTTTCTGATAGGTGTCGTTCAGCGACTCGACCGACGTGTGGAAGCTGTAGGCATCCTTCATCAGGAATTCGCTGGTCCGAAGCACGCCGAACCGCGGGCGTTCCTCGTTCCGGAATTTGGTCTGAATCTGATACATCGTCAGCGGGAGCTGCCGGTAGCTGCTGATGTGCTTCGACACCAGGTCGGTGATGACCTCCTCGTGCGTCGGGCCGAGGGCCAGGTGCAGCGTGCGATCGCCGCGGCGGACGTGGAAGTTGATCAGTACGTTGCCGAAGGCGTCCTTGCGGCCGGTCCGCTCGAACAGGTCGATCGGCTGCAACGCGGGCATGAGGATTTCGATGCCGCCCGCGGCGTCCATTTCCTCGCGGACGACGGCCTCGGCCTTGTGCAGCACCCGCAGGCCCAGCGGCAGATACGTGTACGCGCCGGCCATCAGTTGCCGGATCATCCCCGCCCGCAGCATCAATTGATGGCTGGGGACTTCGGCATCGGACGGGATTTCCTTCATCGTCGGAATGAACGTCTGTGACCAGCGCACGCAGCGACTCCTTTCGGGGGAACGGCAACCGGGGGATTGTAGCGGCGAAGGGGTTCGTCCGAGAAGCGTCGGCGGCGTCTTTAAGAGCCGGGGCGTGTCGCCCCGGTCTTCGACTTTCAAAGAGAAGACCGGGGCGACACGCCCCGGCTCTGATCACTGCTCGCTCGCATGCCCGTTGGTCTGTGCCCGATACTGCTGCAACTGCTCTTCCAGCTCGCGGCGGGCTTGCCGCAGCCGCACGTTGGCGACGCGGTGGTACGCCCGGGCGCTGGCGAAGTCGGCGATGGCCAGCAGGCCGATCCAGCAGGTCAGCAGGAGCACGGCCCCCCAATAGAACACGAACGCCGCGGGGGCCTGCTTGAAGAACGGCAGGTGATCGCCCAGCGGAATCAGCACGCCGATCAGTGCGAGCAATCCGCTGACCTGCAATCGTCGTCGCAATTGCCGATGGGAATGCTGCCGGCCGAGGTCGTCCATCTGCGCGTCCGGCCGGCGGTAGCGCCACTGATGCCAGCCGGAGCCGACGCCGATGCCGACCAGCACGGCTCCAATGATCAACGCGGGCAACGAATCGGCCACGCAGCGGTCTCCACAAGGCAGCACGGGCGACAGAATGGAGTGACCCGGACGCTTGGAGCGTCCGGGTCACTGGCGACTATTCCAGCAAACTGCGGCGCAGCACGTCCTGGGCCTTGGCGAAGTACGGCTGCCAGACGATCTCCGGCCGGCCGTATTTCAGGCAGTCCCGCACTTTCGGCAGCGTGTTGCGGGCCATGTGCGGGCAGCGGTTGCACGCGCACGTCTCGCCCGTGGAGGTCATGATGCCCGGCACCGGAATGTACGTGTGCTGCGGGGCCGTCTTCTGCAGCGGATGGATCATGTTGGCTTCGGTGGCGACGAGGAACGTCGTCGGCTCGCTCAGCGCCGCGACGTGCTTCCGCATCTTTTCGGTGCCGCCGATGACGTCCGCGTGCTCTAGGATGTTCGCCGGGCATTCGGGATGCGCGAGGACCACCGATCCCGGATGGTTCCGCTTCGCCCGCAACAGATCCTGAATGCTGAACACCTCGTGGACCATGCACGAACCGGGCCACAAGATCATCGGCCGGCCGGTGACCGAACTCAAGAACCGGCCGAGATGCTGGTCCGGGACGAACAGGATCTCCTTGTCCTTCGGCACGCGGTCGATGATGTCTCGCGCATTGCCGCTGGTGACGATCCAGTCGCACAGCGCCTTCACCGCCGCGGTCGTGTTGATGTACGCAACCGTCTGAAAGTCGCGGCCTTCGCTGCGGAGTTGCTGTTGAAACGCCGCCAGCTTGTCCGCCGGGCAGCTTTCCGCCAGCGAGCAACCGGCCAGCAGGTCGGGCATCAGCACGGTCTTTTCCGGACTGAGGATCTTCGCCGACTCGCCCATGAAATGGACGCCGCAGAACACGATCGTCGGCGTGGTGACCTTGATGGCATCGCGGGCCAGTTTGAGGCTGTCGCCGGTGAAGTCGGCGATGTCCTGCAAATCGCCGTCGACGTAGAAGTGGGCCAGAATCGTGGCGTTCCGCTCCCGTTTCAGGCGGTCGATCTCGTCCATCACGTCGAGCGGGTCTTCGTAGACCTCGGTCGCGGGGGCCAGGGACAACACGGGCAGGTCCATTGCGGGGCTTTCTGTCGGGCCACGTCGGCGATCATGTCTTCTGTCGGGTGACGTCGAGTCTTCGAGGCTCACCCCCCTTCGTTGGAGTCCAGCCTTTAGGCTGTCTTCTGGTGAAGCGTCCGAAGACAGCCTAAAGGCTGGACTCCAACGGGTGAGCCTCGCAAAGCCTCGACTGCACCCTACGAAATCGCGGACCACGTCGGCGTCTGCTTTCCATTTTCGCCCGCAGCCGCCAGAATTCAATGCGGAATCGGCACCCTCATCTCGGAGTCCGTCTGTTTTGGGTGCCATGCTCACAGCTTTGAGTGAGCATGTGCCTTTTGAGGAGCGATTCGCCGAAGACATGCTTGCCCAAAGCTGCAAGCATGGCACCCAATGCCGTCCACGAAGTGGCGAGAAGACCAAGAGCGTTTATCCACAGATTTCACAGATTCCGCAGATTCAAGACACGGGCATTTGCCGGGGCATCGTTCCTTCAGAGTTGTCCTCTGCCGGACTTCAATCTGCGGAATCTGTGAAATCTGTGGATAGAATCTTAACCTGCCAATCTAATCCCTGAACGACGTTGGATGGCACCGGCAAGTTCGCCGTTCGATAACCCGATATCTCCCGTTGAAACCACATCCATGCCGACACCGCTCCGCATTCTCGTGATTACCGCCCATCCCGATGACTGCGAACTCAAGGCCGGCGGCGTGACCGCGCTGTATCGGGCCGCGGGGCATCGCGTGAAATTCGTCTCGGTGACGAATGGCGAATCGGGGCATCACCGGCATCTGCCGGGGCAACTGGCCGCCATCCGCCGGGCGGAGTGCGACGCCGTCGCCGAGTTGATGGGCATCGAGTACGACGTCCTCGACAACCGCGACGGCCGATTGCAGCCAACGGTGGAGCCCCGCTTTGAGATCATCGCCCTCATCCGGCGGTATCAGCCCGATCTGATCCTGACGCACCGGCCGAACGACTATCATCCCGATCATCGCGCCACGTCCACGCTGGTCTGCGACGCGGCGTACATGGTGATCGTGCCGCACATCGTCCCGGAAGCTCCGGCCCTGCGGGTGAACCCGGTGATTGCGTATCTCTCCGATCATTTCCAGAAGCCGGTGCCGTTCGCGCCGACGGTGGTGATCGACGTCGAGCCGGTGCTGGAGAAGATCGTCGACCAGTTGGAATGCCACAAGTCGCAATTCCACGAATGGATGCCGTGGACCATGTGCCTGGAAAACTCCATGCCCCGCGACGCGGCCGGGCTGCGAAAGGCCACGCACGATCTGTACTGCCGCTTCAACGGCCCGCTCGCCGACAGCCACCGCGACCTGGTGATCGCCACCTACGGCCCGGACCGGGGGGCGAAGATCCGCTACATCGAAGCCTTCGAGCCGTGCGAGTACGGTTCGCCGCTGACAGAGGCGAACCGCAAGACGCTGTTTCCGATGCTGCCGTGAGGCGCTGGCAAAGTGACCCGGACGCTCCAAGTGTCCGGGTCACTGTCTTTGAGGCTCACCCGACCAGCGGCTCACCATACGTCGCGTAAGACGTCCCCGTCTCCCACAGCGAGACTTCGACGACGGGGAGTTCCTGCTCCCGCGCATAGCGGTAGATCATCCGGGCGATCGTCTCCGCCGTCGGGTTCTCGGGGATGGTGACGATCGGCTCGTGCAGCGAACGCAGATAATCGACCACCGGGTCTTTCTCGTTCAAGATCATGCGGTGGTCGAGCGTGGCGTCGATCCACGTGGAAATCGTCCGCTTGATGTCCGAGAAATCGCGGAGCATCCCGCGATGGTCGAGGCTCTCGCCGGCCAGCACGATGACGGCCTTGCCGTTGTGACCGTGCAGATACCGGCACTTGCCGTCGTAGTCGAGCAGCCGGTGCCCGTAGCAGAACTCGATTTCCTTGGCGACGCGAAACATGGGCGATCCTGCAACGGAGGACGTTCTCATCCACCATTGATTTTAGTCGCCACCCCGCGTCATAGACAACACGTGGCCCGTTAGCCGCGACCCGGAGGCTTTGCGCAGGGGAGCGCGGTGTGGAGCGCGCCCGCCGTGTCGCGCGCTCCGAAAACGCGCTCCCCTGCGCAAAGCCTCCGGGTCGCGGCTAACGGATGGCTCAATATCAATCGATTGATTGACTATTATCGCGCCACCGCGCGCACCGTCGCCGCCTCCGGCAATTGATGCAACTCCATCGCCCCCGCGGGTTGCGGCCTGCGCACGCGGGCGTCGAAGCCCAGCGGCAGCGTGTACTGCAAGCCCCCCTGGGCCGCCGAGGCCTGCCACAACAACGGAGTCAACGGACGATACTCGTGCGTGCGGCCCGGTTCGAGACGAAACACTTCGCTCCACGGCGAACCCGTCGACTGCACCTGGTACTCGACCACGGCGTCCAGCGGGTTGTAGATGCGAATGGCCGGCCGCTGCGTCCGCACGACCAGATGCGTCGGCGTCCCCCCGCAGTCTTCTGCGCGGAGGGACAGCGAACCCAGCTTGAAATCCGGCAACGGGGCCGACCGGGCGATGTTGCCAAAGCTCTGCGTCCAGCCCTCGTGAAATTGCCGGCCGATTTCGGGGGCGTCGATGGGTTCCCACTCGCCAGCGGCCGTGCGGACTTTGGTGACGAGCCGCGGCGGCTCGACCGGTTCGATGCTCATCGACAAGCTCCGCTGCGCGAAGCCGGGCTTCTCGATGGCGACCGTCAGATCCTGATCGAGGGCCATGTCCGCCTGCAGATGCTCGCGCCAGGCGGTCTCACCCGGCGGTCGGACCGACAACTGCAGTTGCAGGCTCGGCAGCTCCATCCGAATCCGTTCGCACAACGACAACGTGTGGCCCGGTTGACAGCCCGGAGCCGTCACGCGAAATGGCGCTGCGAGGACGAATTCCGTGTTGTCGTCCCAGCCTTCGGGAATGCGGTGCGGTTCGTCGAGTACGCTGTTCCAGAATTCGCGCTGGCCGAGCTTGCGGAACCCCTCGCTTTGCAAATCCAGCACGTGAAAGCGGGCCACGTCGCTCTTCGTCAGCAGCGTGCTCCACGCATTCAGCAGCCGCTGCGAGACGGCGAGGTCCATGCCGTCCGCGGCGAACGCCGGATCGGCTTCCCCGTCAGCCGGGAAGGGAATCACGGGCATCGTGGACGACTTTGGCGCCAGCGCCGCGACCGTCGCCCCGAGGTGCATCGTCAGGCCGCGATCGTCGATGCTCACCGATTCGGGATAGAACCGGAAACGCGGCTGCCACAGCGGCATCGGCCAGCGGCTGTACGTCATCGTTTTGTTGCAGAACTGCGCGACCTGCTGCTCCATCTGCGACAGCATCGGCAGCACGCCGTTGCGGATCTCCTGCTCGATCTCCCCCTTCTTCTCTGCGAAGCCGTCCACCAGACGATCCGCAAACTGGCCTTCGAGGAACGGCAAGCCGCGGACGTTGACCTCCGGCCGCGAAATGCTGAAGTCGTGCGGCGGGATAAAGAAGCTGACCTGCGACAACCCGAGCCGCAATTGCCTCCCTTCGACGCGGGGGACGATGTCGATCGTCAGCCAGACCGGCTGCTGATAGCCGATGAAGACCGTCATCGGCCCAGCCTCGGCGCGGAGAATGCGGCCCCGCAACTGGGTGGACGGAATGGTCATCGTCATCTGCCGCAGGCCGAGCTGCACGCGCAGTGTGTTGTCGGGCAAGGGGGTGATCCAGGCCCGTTCCAGCCGCCCGCTGTAGTGGATGCCCGACAGCGAGACCTCGAACGACGTGATGCCCGCATTCGTCGTTTCCACGCGGCCCGGCTTCCAGCCGTTGAACGCATCGGTCGGCACGCGGTCGGCCAGCACGAACGACAGCGATTCCAGAATGTCCTTGTTGACCCGCACCGACACCGCCCGGCTGACATCCGCCCCGGCGACGAACGGCAACTCGCTGATGAGGTTCGCCATCACCGCCTGCTGCGACCAGTCGATGTCGGTGACCGGCTCGCGCTCGGGGTGCTGCATCCACGCGAAGACTTCGTCGCGGGCGAAGACCGACGCCCCGATGTTGTGCCCGCCCGTCGGCACGACCGACACGAACGCGCGACCGCCGGCCGCATTGATCGCGGCGACCAGGTCGGTCGACGCCGTCTGCGGGACCAGTTGATCGTCGGCGGCATGGAAGGCCCAGACCGGCACTTTCGCCAGATTCGGCACGAACTCCGGCTCCCCGCCGCCGGAGACGGGGATGACCGCCTTCCACCGCTCGGGTGTTTCGGCTCCGAGGCTCCACGCGCCGAACGCGCCCATCGACACGCCGGCGAGCACCACGTGCTGCTTGTCGACGGGATATTTCTGTTCGACTTCATCGAGAATCTTGATCGCCCGGTCGAGCTCGTTCGAGCCGTCGTTCCAGCCCCCCAGCAACCGGCTGCGCAGGTTTTCGTTCTGCGGGAAGACGACGAGGAACGGCAGCGTCGCCGCGCGGGCTTTCACGGCCGGACCGAGGCCGACGATGAGCTGCGCCCGGCCGTCGGTGCCGCGACCGCTGGCCCCGTGCAGATAGAAAATCGTCGGCCATTTCCGGGACGGCGTGTAGCCGGCCGGCTCGAAGACGACGTACTTGTGCTCGCCGTCGGCGTCTTTGTAGACGCGGTCCACAAACCGGCCGCCGCCGGGCGGAATGGGTTCCGAGTCCGCGGACGTGGCCCACGCCGTACCGGCAAACAGCAGCCCGCCCAGCAGTGCGGCGAGAATTGGTGCAAAAGTCCGCATGGGTCGGTTCGACTCCGGTTCGGGGCACGATCGCCCAATTGGCGCGAACCGCGAGCGCAACGCGGTCCGTATCCGACGCTATCGGCCGGAGCCTCCGCGGGAAACCAGCACGGTCCGTCCCGGTGCGGCTGAGTCGGCCAGATCGCTCAGCGCGTCCACCCCTCCCTCAGACCCAGCGCCACCGGCAAAGTCCCCGCAGTCCGCAGCCGCACTCCGAGCGGCATGGACGACCACGAGTCTACAGCCCAGTGATGGACATCTCAGGCGACACGGGCGCTGGAGACTCCGTTGGATGCGGGTTAGAGCCGGGGGCTTCCTGCCAGATTGCCATCAGTTCGCCGAGGCGGTTGTTGCGTCCCTGGCAGACGTCGCAGCGATACACGACATCCTCGATCTCGACGGGGTTGGGATAACCGCAGTGCGCACAGACGTGGTCGCACGGCCGAATGTGTGCCGTCGCGTTGTGCGCGGCGTTCGACACGCCCTGCGCGAGCCACGCCCCTCCGTGACAGCACACCAGAATGAGCAAACCGGGTTCAACACATCCACGAATCATGGCCAGCTCCAAAGACGAGGAGCATTGATGCGGACACGATCGAAGGGAACGGCAGATTATGCAATGTCGCGGAGCCAATGCGAAGGCGAATTGAAAATTTTCCCAGCCCCGAGCGCCAGCGAGGGCGTCTTTCGGACGAAGAGTTCTTTGGCCACAAGAGGCACACACGACACAAAGGAAGCGAGGGCTGGCAACCCCTCTTTGTGACTTGTGTGTCACTTGTGGCGGAATCTCCTGGCAATCCTCATGAGCCCCTGACTCCACTGGAAATGAGAGAGATGCATCCCTCGCTGGCGCTCGGGGCTTTGACGGATCTATTTCGCCGCGGCTTGTCGCGCGCGGTCCATCACCGACTTCAACGTCACCGGCACGCCCCCTTGGCGCTTGCTTTCGTCGGCGGCTTCCATGAAGGCGTAGATTTCCAGCGTCTCGGCTTCGGTCACAGGGACTTCGCCGGTCTTGAAGAACTTGACGATCTCGACGACCAGCGGGCGATAACCGGCGTAAGTGCCGAGGTCTTCCTGCCCGGTCTCGCCGAAAGCCCGGCCGCCGTAGCCGGCTTTGCCCGCGCGGAGGCCGCGGAACGTGCCGATGCGGCCGCCGTCCCACGTGCCGACGACGACGTCCTGCCCCGCGCTGTGCGCCCGCGTGACCGATTCGCAGCCGGTCCCCATCGCGGTGAACAGCATTTCGACGCCGTGAATGCCGTACCAGAACAAGTCGGGATGCGTGGCCTCCAGCGAACACGGGCTGAAGGCGTCGCAGCCGAGCACCTTGCCGATCTTGCCCCCCCGCACGGCGAGCGCACCGGGCACAAATCGCAACGACGACGACGAGAACAGCGGCGTCCCGGTCTTCTTCGACAGCTCGAAGATCGCGATGGCGTCTGCAAGGCTGCCGGCGATCGGCTTGTCGATAAAGCACCGCTTGCCCGCCGCGAGCACCGGCCGGACCTGCTCCAGATGCGGCCGGCCATCGTTGGTCTCCAGCAGCACGCAGTCCACCTTCTCCAGCAGCGCGGGGATGGAATCGACGATCTCGATGCCGAGTTTCTTGAACTGTTCCGTATATTCCGGCACGCGCTCGGTGCTGGACGGGATGTCTGGGCTGCCCTTGGGATACGCCGCCACGACTTTGCAACCCGCGATGTCCTCCTTGGCGTCGGGATCGTTGAGCAATTTGGCAAACGCCGGCGCGTGCGACGTGTCGAGGCCGATCACGCCGATGCGAATCACCTTCGGTTCGGCGGCGGCGGCCACAGTCGTAGTCGCCGCGACGACGGACGGTTGCAGGAACGCCACGTCCCACAGGTAGACCATCTGGTCCTGCCCGCCGGTGGCCGCGAGCTTGCCGTCGGGATTGACGGCGACCGACAGGACTTTGCCCTCGTGGACTTCGCCGACGGCGAACTCGGCCCCGTCTTCCGGCCGCCAGACGCGGAACGTGTTCCCCCCCATCGCGCGACCGCCGCCGACGCTCAGAACCGCTTTGCCCGTCGGGTGAAAGACCAGGGCGTTCACCGGCCGCTGATGTCCGCCGAAGAACCCGAGCAACTTGTCGTCGCGCAGATCGTAGACCAACGCCCGCTCATCCAACCCGCCCGACACCAGCCAGCGTCCGTCGGGTGAGAAGGCGACTGACAAGGCCGCCCGCTTGTGATCGGTCAATGTCTTCGTCGCCATCCCGCCGGTGTCGCGCAGAATCACCTCGCCGGCCTTCGTCGGCCGGAATTCATCGCCCGCCGCGGTCGCGATTCGCTGTCCATCGGCGGACCAAGCGACGCCGTGAACCGGGAACTGGTGTCCGGCCAACGGAATCGATGCACCGTCGGCCACGTTCCAGAGGCGGGCCGATTCGTCATCCGACGAGCTGACCAACCGCTGCCCATCGGGCGAGAACGCCACGCCGGTGACGACGCCGCGATGCCCGGTCAGTTCGCGGATTTGTTTTCCAGTCGCCGCGTCCCACAGTTGCAACGTCTGATAGCCACCGATCGCGAGCCGTTGCCCGTCGGGCGAGTACGCCAGCCCGTCTACCTGACCGAACTTGCCGGTCAGCCGCTGTTTCACTTCGCGGGAGGCCACGTCCAGCAACGCGACTTCGTCGCGCAGACCGACGGCCAGCGTCCGGCCGTCGGGCGAGAACGCCAGCGTCGACACCTTCGCCGACCACTTGGGCAACGCCGCGAGCGGAGCGAGCTCGCGCGATTGGATCTCCTCGGCGGCGTAGGCGGCGGGAACGAGCAGCCAGCAGAACAACAGCGCGCGGGACAGCATCGGCGGGACTCCAGGCGGAGGGATGGGACCAATGGCATGGTCAAGGGTTGAACGTCGTGAGTCAAGCGAACCCACCATCGCGCCGTTGTCGCGTGGTGCGTCTCGATTCTGGATGGAATTCCCCACCTCTCTTCGATCGCCAGCGGTATTCAGCCCCAACGGGGCGACAGATCGTAGCCCCAGGCGTGAGCCTGGAGTGAACGTCGTCATCCTGTTGAAGCCCCGGAGGGGCGGCAGAAGCTCGGTGGTGCGACGCATTTCTGTCGCCGCTCCGCGGCTGACATGTTGTGATCCGGCTGGTCCCCAGGCTCACGCCTGGGGCTACGATCTGTCGCCGCTCTGCGGCTGAAATCCAGGAGAGATCACTGTGTTCTCAACCCGCCATCGAGATGGACACGCGCGCCCGTCGCCCGATCAGAACCCCGGCTTGCCGATGTTGTCGACCAGCTTCCGCACGGCGGCGAGAACCGGGTCCGGCCGGGCGTCGCTGTACGCTGCCATGCCGCCCCAGTCTTGGGCGACGTTCACCCACGTCACGACTTTCCGGTGATCGCCCAACAGGCCGCGTGGGATGGGGGTGAATTCGGCCCGGTTCTCGTCCCCGTTCCAGTACGGCAGATTGCCCGCCCGGAAGTGCGGCAGCCGGCGTCCGCAGCGCCGTTCGATGGCGGCGACATCGAGCTGGGCGTCGCGCTCCAGAATGATGACGTAGAGATTGAGGACGAGCACATGCTGCGGGAGGCCATCCATGCTGGCTTGATCCCGAAAGAGGATCAGTTTCGGATTCGACTCACATTCAGCGACCAACGGACCAATGACGGAGTGCCACGCATCCAGCTTCTTCAGAAATGTTTCTCGATCGCAGTACAGCGCGCACAGAAAGAGCGACGACGACAGGGCGTGGGCGTTGTCGGAAACCGGGATGATTCCCTTTGATAGATCCTCGCCTTTCACGCGGGACATGCACTGTTCCAACCCGGACTGGTGCGCCCGCAGGAGACGGTCGAACAACCGTTGGGCGCGGGCCGAGGCGTCGGCAGGAGGCATCTGTAGCAAATGCGTGGAAATCTTGGTCACGCTGCTGTCGGCCATAATTTGCTTGAGCCGGGGGGTCGGCGCGATGCTGCCGCCGCTCATGCCGGCGGCAAAGACGGCCTGGTAGTCGATCTTGGCCGCCTCAATGTCGATGAAGTCCTCGCCAATAGGCTGGCGCTGAGAGACCTGGGCCGGCGCCGTTTCGGGATCGGCGGCCGCGGCCGGAGGCAACAGCCATGTCATGATCGCCAGGGGAATCACACAGTACACGGCGGCGACTGCGGACCGGTTGGTGGACATGGCCCCGACTCCCTGAATGGCGTTTTGGCGGAGGTGATCGTATGTCCGGGGTCGGAATTCGCCTAGAGGAATCGTGGTGCGATGTCCTGTGTTTCAGCCGCGGAGCGGCGAAAGATCGTAGCCCCAGGCGTGAGCCTGGGGACCAGTCGCAGCACAACACGCCAGCCGCGGAGCGGCGACAGAATGCCGTCGCGCGACCGCGCTTCTGCCGCCCCTTCGGGGCTTGACGACATGACGACGATGTTTCCCCCAGGCTCACGCCTGGGGCTACGATCTGTCGCCCCGTTGGGGCTGGAGAATGTTGACGACAGACGCTGCGTCGTTGATTCCACCCAGAATCGAGACGCACGCCCCGGCTCATCGGTTCCCAGGCAATCCGATTGCGTCCCGCCCGATTGCGGCGTCTAATAAGAGACGGTGAATCGCATCCCCGCGCCGGGAGTCGGGACATGAGTGGGCCTCGTCACGTTGTTCGCTGGCTGATCGTCGGAACCGTGCTGCTTGGCGGCGCCGGGTGGTGCAGCGCGCAAACCGGGGCGGCGAAGTCCAAGCCGAAATCCAAATCCGGCGGCACGGAGAACGTCCGGCAACTCGACATCCGGATGCAGGAGATGCAGGAGCGAATCGTCAAAGATGCCGCCGACATCGCCAAAGGTTACGAAGACGCCGGGCAGTACGATCGGGCGAAAGTGCTGCTCGAAGTGCTGGAAAAGCTCAATCCCAAGCTGCCCGGCTTGCAGGCCAAGATCGACCAGCTCAAGGAAAAGAGCCTCGACTCCACCGAATTCGAGATCGAGATGGATGTCGCCAAAGGCTGGACGCCGGCCGGCCTGGTGTTCAAGGATCGGATCACGCGGATTGAGGCCGAAGGCGACTACAATTTCGTCGCGAGCGGATCGATCACCGCGGATGGCTTGCCGACGTCGGACACCGGCGCCGACCTGCTCGGTGGGGTGCCGGTCGGGGCGCTGATTGGCATTGTCGTGAATCCGGACAACAAGAAGCCGGGCAAACCCTTCGAGATCAAGGCGAAACGGGAATGGACGCCGCGGGAATCGGGCTACCTGCAACTGAAGGTCAACGTCCCCAACGGACACAAGTCCACCGGGAAGCTGACCATCAAACTCGGCGGAGTGGCGAAAGTGAACTGACGCCGGTCGCGACAGCCCCGCCGCCGCAGCCGCCGCCCGCGCGGCGCATCGGGGTCATCGGCCTGGGACGACGGGGCTGGTTCCATCTGGAACGCTTTCGGCTGCGCGACGACCTCCAAATCGCCGCAGTGACCGACGCCTCACCCGAACTCCGCGAGCAGGCCCGCAAGTCGCGCTGGACCGTCGTCGATTCCGCCGAGGCGCTGCTCGCCGTCAAACCGCTCGATGGCGTGCTCATCGCGTGTCCTCCGGACGAGCGCGACGACCTGGTGCCGCGGTGTTTGCAGGCCGGTCTGCACGTCTGCGTGGAAGCGCCGCTCGTGGGAAGTGTGCCGCTAGCGCGGCGCTGGCTGTCGCTGGCCGATCGTTGTCAAAAGACCCTGCAATTGGCCCCCTGGCGACGCTGGGACCCGCAGTTCGCGACGGCGAGCTCAGCCGTCGCGACCGGACGGCTGGGAATCGTCGGCGCGGCTCGGTTGACGGTGGCGGAATGGACGCCGCTCTCCGGTGATGCATTGCCCGAGACAAGCGGCGGCGAATCGCCCGAGGCCCAATTCGGACCGCACGGCTTCGACCAATTGCTGCAACTGCTGACGGCCGATCCCACGTCCATCTGGGCGCGCCGCCTGCCGGATGAGGACGGCTTCCTGACCGTGATCGACTTCGCCGACGGCTCGTTCGCGCAGATCGACTTCCGCCGCCGCACGCGGACCGGGCAATCGACCGGCTGGGTGCTGGAGGGGAGCCTGGGCAGTTATCGCCAGGAACGCATCGTGACGGTGTCGCCCGATGGCGAACTGATCGACGAGCCGGTGCCCGGCCGACCGGAATCCGCACAGGACGAGCTGCGGAACTGGTTCGAGCCGACGACCGACGCCGCCGAGCGCCGCCGCGTCTGGCAAGCGGTGGGGCTCATCCGTGCCGTCACCCTGGCCTGTGACCGCGGCGGTCCGGTGCGCTGGGACGAAGTCGTGGGGAGTTGAGAAACCCCTCGCGTCACAGCCCCGAGCGCGAGCGAGGGATTTTCCATCTTCGCCCGAAAAATGTATCGCGGGGAAAGGCCGCCCTCGCTGGCGCTCGGGGCTGTGACGGATGCACTTCACGGTCGTCACGCTTTCGTCCGCTCGTAACCGATGCCACAATGCCGTGAACATTCCCCCCGCATCAAAGGCCCGCATCATGCCGCGACACTCGACCTCATCCGTGTGGACCCGTCGTCAATGGCTGCAAACCGGACTGGCCGGTCTTGCGGCGGCGGCGGTGGCCCCCTCCCTGCGGGCGGCGACGCCGCCCGTGCGGAATGGCAAGTCGCACATGAAGCTCAGCCTGGCGGCGTACTCGTTCAACAAGCTGCTGCCGAAGGCGTGGACACCGGAGCAGCTCCCCGGTGCCAAGTTCACGCTGGAGAAGTTCATCGACTTCTGCGCCGAGCAGAATCTCGACGCCTGCGAACTGACGGCGTACTATTTCCCGAAGGAGATCACCACCGAATATCTGCTGAGCCTGAAGGAACGCGCGTTCCGCCTGGGGCTGGACATCTCCGGCACGGCGATCGGCAACAATTACTGCGTCGCCGACCCCGCGGCCCGCGAGCAGCAGTTGCAGATGACCCGGGACTGGATCGACTATTCGGCGATTCTCGGCGCACCGGCGATCCGCATCTTCGCAGGGACCAAGCCCGCCGGCGAGACGGAAGAAACCGCGCGGGACCGGTGCGTGTCCGCCATCAACGAGGCCCTGCAATACGCGGCCACCAAGGGAGTGGTGCTGGCGCTCGAGAATCACGGCGGCATCACGGCGACGCCCGAGCAGATGCTGAAGATCATCGAAGGGGTCGATCCCTCTCCGTGGTTCGGCGTGAACTTCGACGGCGGCAACTTCCAGACCGACGATCCGTACGCCTCGCTCGCCCAAATCGCACCGTATGCCAAGAACGCTCAAGTCAAAGTCGAAGTCTCCCCCGGTGGCAAGAAAACGCGGGCCGATCTGGGCCGCGTGATTCAGATCCTGCGCGACGCCGGCTACCGCGGTTATGTCGCCTTGGAGTATGAGGCGAGTGAAGATCCGTTTGAGTCCATTCCGCCGATTCTCGCCGAGTTGCGGAAGCTGATCTCCGCGTGAGACCGTTCGGAATTCTTCTCCCCCTCGCCCGGCGCTTCGCTGGGAGAGGGGCCAGGGGTGAGGGTGCCTTCCTCTTCGGCCTTCGTCTCGAAGCCAATACGAAGACGGAAGCACCCTAACCCTCTCCCACCGAAGCGGCGGGAGAGGGGACAATCCAGAAAATCGCGGCGATGAAGCGATCGAAACCAGCCGTTCCGTCGGAACACGAATTCACTCTGTTCATCCTCGTGAGTGCGTTCGATTTGTTCATGACGTATCTGCTGCTGTACCACGGCGGCTTTCGGGAATCGAATCCGCTGGCTCAATTCTTCATTGCCCGTTGGGGCGTGAAGGGGATGGTGTATTACAAATTCGGCATGGTCGCGGTGATCTGCACGATTGCCTACATCGTCGGCCAGCACCGCCCGGTCGTGGCCCGGCGATTGTTGCAGTTCGCGACGCTCGTCGTCGCCGCGGTCGTGGCCTACAGCGTGGTGTTGTTCGTCCGTCACGGCGGCGGCTGGCCGAACCTCGGCTGAACCGTCACATCCCGCATAGGAAGCCGCGGGATAGCATCCCGCGGTTGGCAGTGGCTGGTTAGCGGTATTGCTGGTTGTGCGACTTCGATGGTTGTCGCTCTTGACCTCGAAGCGGTCGCAGAAAGTAGCCGGGGGTCGGAGTCCTCGGAGACCTCCGGAAAGCGTCGTAAACATCGGCGAGCATCCTGAAGGGGTTTCATAAAGGGGCTCTTCGGCAGAATCTGTGGGTGTACAAACAGCTCAAAAGCTCCGCTCGGGCTCGACAGACGGGGGCCGCGCCGACTTCCGAGGCCCATGTCGAACGCCGTTTTCACGTGATTTCCAGTACGAAACCCGCTTCCGACCTCAGAATCAACCCACAGATTCTGCGGAGGAGGCCATAAAGGTTTGACGCCGCGGGCGATGCGACCCTTTCAGGGTCGATTCGCCTCCGACACCATTTCCCCAAGGTGCGCTCGCAGACTCGCGACCCTGGGCTGTGTGATCGAACGCCTGCGGCGCAATTGACATCCGGGCAATGTACCACCACCAACGGTAACAACCAGGACCGGGTTCTGAAACTGCCGCTAAACCCTGTTTCTCCGGCATCCGATCAACGATAGACTACCGGGAAGGAACGCCGTTCCGCCGATTCTCGGAGGCCTGCGTGTCGGCCGAACTCCTCGACAACATTGCCGTCGAGCGTCCACCCGACCAGCGGGAATGGACGATCGCCGACCCGCCGCCGGTCGGCCAGCGTGCGACGTGGGTGGGAGTGGTTCTCAGTTTGCTGTTTCACGGCTGGCTGATCGGGACGTTGTCCGGCCTGTTGATCGAGGGCCAGGCGGGATGGGTTCCGCAGTCGCTGGAGTCCCGGTTCGATAACGAGTTGCCCCCCACTGAAGAACCTGTAGAGGTGATCGCGCACGAACTGGCGAACCCGCACGATCAGGAGCGGCCGCTGTCGATGGCGCTCAACGCCGCGAGCGTGTGCCTCGTCCACAGCGAGTTTCCCAAGAGCGAACGGACGCCCGGTCCCCTGACAGAGTTCGATCTCTCGCCGCCGAAACCGGTGGTGCAGGACATCCCCGAGGGACAACAGCTCAGCGACCGGGTCGTGGTGCCCGGAACGACCGGCGAAGCGATGATTCAGCTCGATGCGGCTCTCGACCGCGTCACGTGGGAAATCGCCCGGCATCTGCAGGAACGGCGGGTGCTGGTGGTCTGGCTGCTGGATGCCTCCGGCAGCCTCGCCGGCCAGCGCGTCGCGATTCAGCGGCGCTTGCAGCGGATCTACGGCGAGCTTGGCGCGCTCGAGCGCGCCGACCAGTTCGCGAAGCAGGACCGCCCCCTGCTGACCGGCGTCGTGGCCTTCGGTCAGGGAGCCACGTTTCTGACCAAAGACCCGACCGACGATTTTGCGGAAATCACGAACGCCTTCGCCGCCGTGCAGAACGATCCCTCGGGCGTGGAGAACACGTTCTCCACGGTGTCGCTGGTGATGGACCGCTGGTCGAAATACCGCGTCGATCAGGGCCGCCGCATCCTGCTCGTCACCGTGACCGACGAAGCCGGTGACGACTACGGCCCGCCGCTCGATCTGGCGATCGCCCGTTGCCGAAAATACGGTGCGCTGGCGTACGTGATCGGCCCGGCGTCGCCGTTCGGCAAACGCCGCGGTTACGTGCCGTACGTTGCACCGGAAGACAAGAAAACGTATCAGTTGCCGGTCGATCTCGGGCCGGAATGCATCGCCCCGGAGAACGTCGAGTTGCCGTTCTGGTACGACGGCCCGCAGTACGGCAACCTGTCGTCGGGCTTCGGGCCGTACGCGCTGTCGCGACTGGTGAAGGAAACCGGCGGCGTGTACTTCGTCACCAATATGACCACGATGGCCGGGCTGGCAACCGTGGGGACGTTCGATCCGCATCTGATGAAGGCGTTCGAGCCCGACTACCGCTATGGGTCGTCGCAGGAGTTTCTGGCCGACCTGGGCCGGCATCCATTGCGGGCGGCCGTGTTCGCCGCGGCCCAATACAGTCAGACGACGAAGCTGAAAGCCTCGGGCACGCCGCGGATGAGCTTCGCACTCCAGCCGAACAACTTCCGGACGGTGTTGTCGGACGCGCAGAAAACGGCGGCGATCACGCAACTGGCCGTCGACAGCACGCTGGCCCAGATGCCGCCGAATGCCGAAAAATTCTACGACGCGGAACCGTCGCTGCGGTGGCGGCTGTCGTTCAGCCTGAACTACGGCCGGTTGCTCGCTCAGCGAGTGCGGGCGACGGAATACAACGCGGCACTGGCCGAGTTGAAGGGACAGTTGACCGAGGCCGACGTCGCACAGAATGTGAACCGGCTCACGCTGCGACCGGACCGCGACGTGCATTACGCCGGCGGCATGCAGAAGGTCGCGAAGACGGCCCAGATGCACCTGGAGCGCGTGATCGCCGAAGCGCCGGGCACGCCCTGGGCCGTGCTGGCCGCGCGGGAATTGAAGGACGGCTTCGGCATCCGCGTGGTCAAGGGGTACGTCGCGCCACCACCCCCGGCGAAGAAAGCGGCGGCAAACCCGAATCCCAAGCCGCGGCCGAAGATCATTCCCGAGACCAAGCCGGCCCCGCCGCCCAAGCCGCCGGTCGTCAAAGCCCCGCCGGTGCTGCCGAAGCTATAACCCAGCCCGGAGCGCAAGCGACGGAGTCTCATGCTTCTTGCCG
>JAWXBB010000501.1:0-5743 GCA_034439795.1 Planctomycetaceae bacterium
CCATCACCCACCCCAGCCGTAGCACCACCTGATACGCGTTCTCACTGAACACGTCGGGACGCAAAAACTGCGGCGGTTGGAGCGGGTCGCCGATGAACGGCCGCAACACCCACGCCATCTGGATCGCGACGAAGGCGTACACCACGAGCCACGCCGCCAGCAGCCAGCGGTGCCGCGCGTTGCGGGCGATCAGCGGACCGTAGAAGCGGCGGAGCAGAATCTGGGCCGAGCCGCTCGCCGTCAGAAACATCAGGCCGTTGAACGACACCGCCGACGAGTATTCGCCGCTGGTCAAATACCAGACCGCGGTGAACGGCGACAGCGACGCCAGAATCACCGTCAGCCCGGCCTGCGTCGCCGCGAGCGCCCGCAAAGCCTGACCGAAGTCGTCGCGCAGGCCGAACAGCGAGTTGAGCACGAAGAAGCTCGGCACGCTGAGCGCGAAGCACGCCAACAACAGCAAAGGCACCTTCGTCGCCGAGTAGACGAGCTGCACGCGATGATCGGGCGACAGCCCGGTGAACGTCCCCATCACCGCGCCGTACAGCCCGCCGAACACCACCGCGCAGGCGACCTGCCGCCAGAAGACGCGCGCCCCGGCGTCACCGGTCGGCAGCCGCCCGCGGAGCAAGCCGTCCACCCCGGCGAACCATTCGAGCGTGCGGATGGTGGCGTTCATAGTCTGGCCGTTGAGTTCGATGGCTGTTGAGAGAAGAGGTTGTCCATAGATTTCGCCGATTTCGCAGATTGATGAGAGGCGAATAGATTCACCGAATGGTTCGCCATTTGCCTTTCACCCAATCTGCGGAATCTGAGAAATCTGTGGACCACAGCCTGACCACAACTGCGACGATCATCACTGGAACAGATTCAACAGCGAGTGCCAGACCGCCTCGAAAAAGTTTGAGTCCCGTTCGCGGAACCAGCTGAAGGGGCGGTCGGGGTTGCCGATGAACGGCCGCAGCACCCAGCTCATCTGCGCGCCGACCAGCCCGAACACCACGATCCAGCAGCGGAACACGCTCTTCACGTGCCCGGCCAGCAAATGCCCCACCGGCATGTCGAGCGGACTCGCCGGATTGACTTTCTCATCGGCGACGGCGAGTGATGACGGCTCCTCCACCGGCTCGAAATGATCCTCCGGCACCACCTCCGGCGTGCGCGTGTGGATGATGCTCAACCGATGCAGCGTCTGCAGCAGGAAGCTCAGCCCCAACAGCCCCGCGACGGCGAACATCAGCACGTTCAAGAGCACCATGAACGGGTAGCTCGTCGTGCTGACGGCGAAGAACGCCACGATCGGCCCGAACGACGCCAGCACCGCCAGCGTCACCGAAATGCCGGCGATCAGCAGCCGCAGCACGTCCAGAAACCGCAGCCGCGATCCGACCAGCGCATTAAACACGTACAGCGAAGGAAACGTGATCGCCAGCGTGAGCAGGAACAGCGCCGGGACTTTCACGCTCGCCGCGACGAGCTGCCGCCATTCCGGGCCGGTCTCGCGCAGCAGCGCGAACACGCCCATGCACAGGCCGTAGGTCACGCCCATCAGCACGATGAGCGCCGTCAACCCCCGCAGCGGCAACTCCAGCCGCCCGGTGCGCAGCGCCGACAGCCGCGTCGTCTCCCCGCGGAGCAGATTGTCGAGGGATTGAATCCAACGGAGCATCGGCCGTCTCCGGCTCAGAAGTGAACGCTGTCCGACTTGTCGACGATTCTACGCCGGTCCATCGGCCAAGTGCTGGGGAAAAATCGCGACGAACGGTAAATCGCATCCGCCCTCAGCCAAAATCTTCGCCGCGTGCGGAAGGATTCGCCGGCCCAACGTCGTCGATGGAGTGAATCTCACGTCAGCAGCTCGACTTCTGATCGTTGCGCGGCATTTGCCAAGGGATGTCGCTCACCGCTATCGTGCGACTGTGGCCCGTTGTCGACTTGAGGACTCCCCCCGCCATGCTCCGTTCCGGCCGTGTCGGTTTCACGCTCATCGAACTGCTCGTGGTGATCGCCATCATCGCGATTTTGATCGCGCTGCTCCTGCCCGCCGTGCAGCAGGCCCGCGAGGCCGCCCGGCGGACGCAGTGCCGGAACAACCTCAAGAACATCGGCCTGGCGATGCACAACTACGCCGCGACGTTCGACCGGTTGCCGCCCAGCATGTCCATCGTGCCGACGGTGACGACGAACGCGTCGTGGTCGATTCACGGCCGGATCATGCCGTACCTGGACCAGGCCAATGCGTACAGCAAAATCAATCTGCAGGAAAACTGGTCGAGCGCGACGAATGCTCCGGTCGTGTCCGGGTTCCGTGTCCCGGTGTATTTCTGTCCGTCCGACGCCAAGATTGACCTGCCGCGCACGGCGTCCGGCGTCACGCTGTACTGCACGAACTACGGCTTCAACTTCGGCACGTGGTTCGTCTACGACCCCCTCACCGGCCGCGGCGGCGACGGCCTGTTTTATCCCAACAGCAGCCTGCGTTGGGAATCCGTCACCGACGGCACCAGCCACACGCTGCTCGCCGCCGAGGTGCGGTCGTGGCAGGCGTACACCCGCAACGCGCCGCCGCCGTCGACCGCGATTCCGAATTCCGTCGCCGACGTGCTCGCCGCGGTCGCCGTCGGACTGACCGACCGTCTGCAACCCACGACCGCCGATGGGACCGGTCACACCGAATGGGCCAACGGACACTCGCACCACAGTGGATTCACGACCACCCTGGTGCCCAACACCATCGTGAAGTTCACGTTCTCCGGCGTGGATTTCGACTGCGACTACGCCTCGCGGCAGGAAGGCTCCAACACCACGCTGCCGAGCTACTCGGCGGTCACCGCGCGCAGTTATCACGAGGGAATCGTCCATGCGGCGTTCTGCGACGGGGCGGTGAAGGTCATCAGCGAGAACATCGACCGCACCGTCTGGCGTTCGCTCAGCACGCGGTCCGGCGGCGAAGTCGTCGTGGAGTTCTAATCGAGTCAGCAGCGCGAAACCGCAAGCGACGAGCAGAACGATTTGGAGCGCACGCTTGCGGTTTCGCGATTCTTATCCGCAAACCCCACAACCCGGATCGCGTGCGATCGGAATCCTTCGTGATTCCATCGTCCGCAGATCGAGGCACAACAACGTGCCGGCGAGAACCTCCCCCACGCCGGTGATCAGCTTGATGACCTCCGTCGCCGCGAGCGCTCCCGCCACGCCCGCCACCGCGCCGAACACGGGGAACTCGCGCCGCCAGTGCGGCGGCTCCTCCGGATACAGGCACGCCAGACACGGCGAACGCCCCGGCACGAACGTCGTGAGCTGCACGTCGAACTCGTACATCGCCGCCTCGACCATCGGCTTCCGCTGCCGCATGGCTTCGCGATTCATCGCCAGCCGCTCGCCGAACCGCGGGGCCGCATCGACGACGATGTCGGTCTGCTCGACCAGTCGCGCGGCGTTCGATTCGTTGACATTCTCGTCGATCGTGATGACCTCGACGAGCGGATTCAGCTCTCGCAACCGCGCGGCCGCCGATGCGACGCGCGACGTTCCCAGCCGGTCGGTCGTCATCAGGAGTTGCCGGTTGAGATCGCCGGGCTGGATATCTCCGGCATGCGCGAGGATCAGTCGCCCCACGCCCGCCGCGGCCAGATGATACGCCGCCGTTCCGCCGACGCCGCCGATCCGCGAGATCAGCACGCTGGCGGCCTTCAGCTTGCGCTGTCCTTCCTCGCCGACGCCGGCGGACCACATCTGCCACTCGTACCGTGCGCGTTCGTCGTCGGTCAGTGGCGGATGTTCGGGGGACATCGAGAAGCAGTTCCTGATGAGCGTACTGACCAAAGCGGCCCCGTGTGATTCTGGCGTTCGGCACGGGGAATCGCCAGCGGGCCGTCGTGGCGGCGACCGGACGTGGCATGTGCCTCTCGATTTTGGGTCGCTCTTCGGTTCGGTCCCCTCTCCCCCGCTTCGGGGGATAGGGTGAGGGGGGCGAGCGCTCCCAGGGAACCCCGAAGACAAACTTCGTGAATCGACGCGCTGCGAAGCGACCGGCCCCCTCACCCCGACCCTCTCCCCCGAAGACGGGGGCGAGGGGGCCGGAAGGAAAATCCCCTCAGAAACGGGACGCACGCCCCCCTGTCATGCACGATCAGTGAGCAAGGTTGACGGTGCTTCCCCCGGCGACCATGCTATGCAATGCACATCGCCCGCATTCGCACGGACCTCGTCATCCGACATCGAAGGACGCAGCGTTGACACCGGCTCCGAACGCGCGCGGCGGGGAAACGTCGCTATTGCTGCTCTCCGGCACGTTCGGTCTCAGCGGCGCGGCGGCGCTGATCTACCAGGTCGCCTGGCAGCGGATTCTCGCGCTGCACGGCGGCGTGGGCATCTATTCGGTCGCATTGATTGTCGCCGCGTTCATGGCCGGGCTGGGTCTCGGCAGCTACTGGGGCGGACGGCTCGTGGCGCGGACGCGGTCGGACGTCGCGTTGCTGTGGTTCGCGGGGTTGGAACTCGCCGTGGGGGGATTCGCCGCGGTCAGTTGTCCGCTGTATTACGATCTGCTCGGCTCGCAGGCGACGTGGTTATATGCGTCGCTCGGCCGGGCGGGGGGCGGTCACTTTCTGGCGTTGCTGGTGCCGACGTGCCTGATGGGGATGTCGCTGCCGTTTCTGGTTCAGGCGGCCGTGCAGGATTTGCGGGTCGCCTGCCGGACGATCGGCGTCCTGTACGGCGTGAACATCCTCGGCGCGGCGCTGGGGGCGCTGGTGACGCCGTGGGTGCTGATTCGCTTCCTGGGCATCGACGGGGCGGTCCGCATCGGCGCCGCGGCGAACTTCACGGCGGGGTTGCTGGCGCTGCTGTTGTGGAAGTACCGCAAGCAGAATCCGATGCCAGTCCCGAAACCGGCCGGTTCACAGAAGACCAGGCCGGTCTCGGAGCCGCGTGCCGACGGTCACCGCTTCAGCCTGTGGATGATGCTGTACGCGCTCAGCGGGTTCTTCGCGCTGGCCTTGGAGATCGTCTGGTTTCGCGTGATCGACGTGGCGGTTCGGTCGACGGCGTTCACGTTCGGATCGGTGCTGGCGATTTATCTGCTCGGGCTGGGGCTGGGCTGCCTGTTCGGCGGCTCGTTCGCGTTGCGGATCAAGTCGCCGTTGCGGGCGTTTCTGCTGTGTCAGACCGTGCTGCTGACGTACTCCGGGGCCGTCGTCTGGCTGCTGGTGAACCTGCCCGTGGACTGGCCCGGTTATGCGGAGCTGTTCCGTTAC
The DNA here is from genome assembly GCA_034439795.1 of Planctomycetaceae bacterium. GTDB lineage: Bacteria > Planctomycetota > Planctomycetia > Planctomycetales > Planctomycetaceae > DSVQ01. The sequence continues at coordinate 5,259 of JAWXBB010000501.1, forward strand.
TGGACCAGCGCGGATGTCTTCGAACTGGGCGTGGATTGGAACTGGGCCCGGATCGGGCTGCTCTACATCGGACTGCCGGCGGTGCTGTACGGACCGCCGACGGTGCTGATGGGGTTGTCGTTCGCGGTGCTGCAACGGGCGGTGCATGACGACCAGCAGACCACCGGGCGGAAGGTGGGGTTCCTGCAGGCGGCGAACATTCTGGGCAACGTGGCGGGCAGCCTGCTGGTCGGGCTGGTGTTGATGGAATGGCTGGGGACGCCGGGCACGTTGCGGGCGCTGCTGGCGGCCGGGTTGGCGTTTCCGTTGCTCGGACTGCGCTGGCTGGGCGGGGATCGGGCGTTGCTGGCGAACGCAGTCGGATTGGCGGTCATCGTCGGGGTCTGGCCGTCGACGGAGGCGTTCTGGTCGCGACTGCACGGCGTGCGCGATGGCGTCGGTCTGTTCGCCGAGGACGCCTCCGGCGTGATGGCGATCACGCCCGC
>JAWXBB010000502.1:0-4182 GCA_034439795.1 Planctomycetaceae bacterium
AGCCGCCGACGGGACTGAGCAACGCATACACCCACTTGAACGAGGCGAGCATGATGCCCCAGTTCGCCTCGCTGCCGATGTCGGTGACGTCGGCCATCATGGACGACTTCATCGCGGCGATCATCTGCCGGTCGAGATAGTTGAGTAATGCGACCGGCCACAACAGCAGCACCATGAGCCACGCGGTGCGGAGGAGGGAATCGGGGCGCGAGTCGGACATGGATGGCGTCTCGGTGTTGCGTCGTCAAAGAACCGTTGTCCATCTCCGCGAAAGCGTCGGCGGATTTGTCCCCTCGCCCGCCGCTTCGGTGGGAGAGGGTTAGGGTGAGGGTGCCTTTTCGCCTTCTCTTCGCTCGACCAGACCAAAGGCAGAAGACCGAAGCACCCTCACCCCGGCCCTCTCCCAGCGAAGCGCCGGGAGAGGGAGCAAAGCCGGTCAGTTCTCCCGCTCGCCGATGGCGATGCCCTCCGCAGGAATCTCGCGCCCCAGCGTCCACAGCACCCCCTGCGTCACCAGCCGGCGGTATTCCGGGCGGTCCCAGTTCGCGTGGAAGTGCAGGCCGCTGAAGCCGAAGGAGCGGCCGCCGTCGGGGCGGTTCCACGCCCACGACACGGCGTACGCTTCCCCTTCGATCACCGCTTCCATCAGCGGCGTCGGTTTGGGGTCGGCCCATTTCAGCGCGTAGTAGAACTCCTCGTTGACGGTGACCGCCGTCACGCCACGAGTGATCGGGTGCGGCGACGACGTCTGCCGCAGTTCCATCTCCGCGACTTTGTACTTGCGATCCGGTCCTCCGTGACAGCCGCCGAACAGTTTCACGTACGCGGCGATCGGCTCCGCGGACTTCGTCCCCATCCCCCAATGCAGGCAGACCAGACCGCCGCGCCGCTCGGCGAACCGCTGCAACGCCGCCAACCGCGCGGGGTCGGCAGAGACCCACTTGGCTCCTTCGGAGAGAAACAGGACGCATCCGTCGGCTCCGTCGAGCAGTTCCGGGCCGTCGGTCCACGGTTCATCGGCCGGAACAAGCCGCACATCCAGCTTGGGCGTTTCGCGCAGCAAAGTTTGCAGCCGCGTCAAACCTTGCAGATATTCGTGCGTCGTCGGCGGATGGCCGTCGGGCTTCTGATAGAGGAGCAGGAGGCGCTGGGGTTTCGCGAGGGCGTCTTGGGCATGGCCGCGGTCACAAAGCGAGATGACGAGGGTGGTTGCTGCGGCGAGAAGAAAGGCAAAAGGCACCCTCACCCTAGCCCTCTCCCGCCGAAGCCGGGCGGGCGAGGGGACCGGAAAAGGCCAACGGAGCATCATGATGTGCGGCCCCCAGGACGGCGATTTCGACCGAATGCCCAGAAAATGTTCCCCGGTTGTACGGAAACGGGGGGCAAACCTCCACTATTACTCAAGACGAACCGGATTTGGTGAGCCTCCGGGTCGCGGCTGACAGAATGAGGAGAAGACCCATGCGACTGACATTGCGAACCCTGCTGGCGTATCTCGATGACGTGCTGGAACCCGCCGAGACGCGCGAGATCGGACGCAAGATTCAGGAAAGCCCGCTCGCCGCGGCGCAGATGAGCCGCATCCGCGAAGTCATTCGCCGTCGGCGCCTCGGTGCGCCCGACCTCGACGGACCGAGCCAGGGGATCGAACCCAACCTCGTCGCGGAGTATCTCGACAACGCGCTCGGCCCCGAGCAGGTTGCCGACCTGGAGCGGGTCTGCCTCGAATCGGATGTGCAACTCGCCGAGGTCGCGGCGTGCCATCAGATTCTCACGCTGGTGCTCGGCGAGCCACAGGACGTGCCGTACCAAAGTCTGGACCGGTTCTACGCCCTCGGACCCGTGGCGGTTGACGGACGGTTGCACGGGACGAACGGCGAGCCGCCGCGGTCGATGAAGCCCGAGCCGCTGGCGACGAAAGCGACGCTGATCACAACGGGCGGCTTGTCCGACAGGGTGCCCGATTACCTGAAGTCGACGCCATGGACGCAGCGGTTCGGTCCGATTCTGGGGGTCGCCGTCGTGCTGCTCGCCGCCGTCGGGGCGTTGATGCTGGACCGGGATCTGGCGCGGACGCTGTTCGGCGAGAAGCCCGCCGTCGGCGATCGAACCGCATCAACGGGAACCGACGACATCGGGCCGAGCCGACCGGCGTCACCGGTTCATGTCCCGCCGGAGACCACGACCGCAGTCGCCGCCGTCATGCCGGCGACCGGTGCCGCGACGTTGCCGGCGGGGATTGATCCGGCCCCGCCGCCGGATACGCCGGAGACGAAGCCCGAAGCGCCGGTGTCAGCCGTCACTCCCGCGACGACGAAGTCCGAACCGACGACGGTCGCGGCGAACGCGACTCCCGTGGTCGCGTTGCCGACGCCCCCGAAACCCGCGCTCGATCCCGCGCCGTTGCCGCTCGATCCGGTCAAGCCGCGCGTCGTGGTGCCGATGAAATACATGTCGAACGAAGGGGTTCTGATCCGGTATGAGGCCGCCGATCAGCACTGGTACGTGCAGCCGCGGCGGTCGGAGGTCCACGCCGAGGAGCGCTTCGCCTGTCCCGATCCGTATGAGGCCGCGTTCGACCTCGACAACAGCCGCGCGTTGATGACGATGCTGGGCGACTCCGTTGTCGAGATCCTCCCGGCGTCGGAAACCCAGCGACTGGGCCTGCGCGTGCATCGCGGGCGCGTGATCCTGCAGCGCGGTCCGGCGGGGGACCAGCCGGTGTCGGTCGCGGTGGCTGTCGATCAGCAGACGTGGACGCTGGAACTGCCGGATGCGGAGTCGACGGTCGGCATCGAGGTGCGCCTGCGTTCGCCGTATCGGGCCGAGCCGCCGATGGAGGGGGCGTGGTATCAGGCCGCGGCGTTCGTGGGGCGGGGATCGGTCCGGTTCCTCAAAGCGGACGCCAATGTCCCGGCGGTGACGGCGGGGTCGATGCGGTGGCTGATGGCCCCGGCCGCCAACGACCCGCAGAGCACGGACCCGCTGACGGCGGTCTGGCTCGATCCGCAGCAGCGGCAGACCTCGGCGACGTTGCGGCGGTATGCGACGCTGTTCGAGAAGGAATTCGATCCGGCGACGGCGGTCGATCTGTCGATTCCGGCGTTGGTGAAAGACCCGCGACCCAAGATCGCCGAACTGGCCGTGCGCTGTCTGGCGGTGACGGAATCGTACCCCAACCTGGTCACCGCGCTCGTGCGGTCCGAACATGCGGAAGCCCGGCAGGCGGCCGTCGCGGGATTGCGGGCCTGGCTGGTGCAGTCGGCGGACCGGCAGGCGCTGCTCAAGCAGGAGCTCAGCATGCAGTACCCCGGCGACGAGGCGCTCCCGGTCTATCGGCTGCTGCTCGGCTTCACGCCGCAGGAGGGGAAGGACAAACTGGTGTCGATGCAACTGGTCGACTGGCTGCGGAGCAACTACGTCGAGGTCCGGGAGCTGGCGATCGGTCAACTGGAACGACTGGCGAATCGCCGGTATGACTATCGTCCTTTGGGCACCCCGTCGCAGCGCGAGCCGGGCATCCAGCGCTGGCTGGCGCACATCGAACGCGAAGGGGCGATTGTGAAACCGGAGTGAAGACGCCCAGGGATTGCTATCCCTGGGCTTCCTGACGCGAATGTACGTTTCGATATGGCTGACCGTTCGCCGTTTGCTGGAGATGATCCGGTTCAGCCACACCGTGTTCGCGTTGCCGTTCGCGCTGTTGTCGGCGGCGATCGCGTGGAGCCGGCCGGAGTCCCGTTTCACGGGAAACGCGCTGGCTGGGATACTCTTGTGCATGGTCTTCGCCCGGTCGGCGGCGATGGCGTTCAACCGCATCGTCGACCGGCAGATTGACGCCGCCAACCCGCGCACCGCCGGCCGGCATCTCCCCGCGGGGACGCTCAGCCTGACAACGGCCGTCCTCTTCACGCTGGTCTGCATTGTGGGGTTCGTGGCCTCGACCGCGTTGTTCCTGCCCAATCGCTGGCCGCTGATTTTGTCGCTGCCGGTGCTTGCCTTTCTGCTCGGTTACTCGTACGCGAAACGGTTCACCACGTACTGTCACTACTGGCTGTCGGCGGCGTTGATGCTGGCCCCGCTGGCCGCGTGGATCGCCATCCGGGGGACCATCGAGCCGCCGCCGCTGTGGCTCGCCGCGGTGGTCTTCTTCTGGGTCGGCGGGTTCGACATCATCTACGC
>JAWXBB010000503.1:0-14531 GCA_034439795.1 Planctomycetaceae bacterium
ATTGAAGCCCGTATCACCGCTTCGAGGGTACCGAGCTAAACGTGTCTTCCGCCCTGACGAAGGGCGGCCCCATTGAAGCGACACCAGCGGGCGATTGACCATCGGCCTGCCGCCGAGTCTTCCGCCCTGACGAAGGGCGGCCCCATTGAAGCGAACTCCGGCGCGGTGCAATCCCTCGCCAGATTTCGCCGTCTTCCGCCCTGACGAAGGGCGGCCCCATTGAAGCGATTTCATCGCTCATGGTCGATATTGCCCCTTCGTCACGTCTTCCGCCCTGACGAAGGGCGGCCCCATTGAAGCAGGCACATGAAAGCGTGGTCTACTTCAGGCTCGTAGGTCTTCCGCCCTGACGAAGGGCGGCCCCATTGAAGCCCGTATCTGGTCGCGGACCTCGTGCAGGCGGGGAAGCTGGTCTTCCGCCCTGACGAAGGGCGGCCCCATTGAAGCCAAAGAGAACGCCCCCGGCTTGGATGCGACCGACGCGTCTTCCGCCCTGACGAAGGGCGGCCCCATTGAAGCGCCCCCCGCTACGGAGTGGTCAAGCTATGAAACGAACGTCTTCCGCCCTGACGAAGGGCGGCCCCATTGAAGCGACCTGGGCGAGTCCGCCAATCCCCTCAAACGTGTCCCCGTCTTCCGCCCTGACGAAGGGCGGCCCCATTGAAGCACCACGATCATCCGCGGCGACGAAAAAGGAATCAAGTCTTCCGCCCTGACGAAGGGCGGCCCCATTGAAGCCGCGGGGCCACGTCGCGGCATCGGGTGGAGTTGAAACGGGTCTTCCGCCCTGACGAAGGGCGGCCCCATTGAAGCTCGACCCATTGGGCGAGATCATCAAGCGTCAGCCTAGTCTTCCGCCCTGACGAAGGGCGGCCCCATTGAAGCGCCTAGATTGGTGGAGTGAACTAATGCACTCACAGAGTGGTCTTCCGCCCTGACGAAGGGCGGCCCCATTGAAGCCGTGATCCAGCCTTGACCGCGGTCGGACCGAACAACCTGTCTTCCGCCCTGACGAAGGGCGGCCCCATTGAAGCGAGCCGGCCGTCTGACGGCTGGCATCTGCCGACGAACGTCTTCCGCCCTGACGAAGGGCGGCCCCATTGAAGCCAACCCGTGGATTATCGCCTTGTTCGCTGTCGGGGCGGGTCTTCCGCCCTGACGAAGGGCGGCCCCATTGAAGCCGGCTTGCTGTCACCCTCGGCCTTGCCGTCGCCTTCGGTCTTCCGCCCTGACGAAGGGCGGCCCCATTGAAGCGAGATGGTCGTCACTTTGTCGTCGGACACGGAGGACCGTCTTCCGCCCTGACGAAGGGCGGCCCCATTGAAGCTGCTCCAGCGCCCGCACCTGGGTTTCCGTGGCCGGCGTCTTCCGCCCTGACGAAGGGCGGCCCCATTGAAGCTCGTTGAAGGACTCCGCGTCCGTGATCGCCTGATCGCGTCTTCCGCCCTGACGAAGGGCGGCCCCATTGAAGCGACCTCACCCGGCACAAGCGGCTCCGGGTCCACGTCGCGTCTTCCGCCCTGACGAAGGGCGGCCCCATTGAAGCGCGATCTTGACGGCGTCCGCCCCCTTGACCTGATCGACGTCTTCCGCCCTGACGAAGGGCGGCCCCATTGAAGCGGTGGCTCCACGGCATCGTTTGCACGCAACGGCATTGCCGGTCTTCCGCCCTGACGAAGGGCGGCCCCATTGAAGCAGGAATTCCGTATCGACTGCGGATAACATATTCCGCGTCTTCCGCCCTGACGAAGGGCGGCCCCATTGAAGCTGTCGGAGGTACGCCGGTAGGAACCCCCGCCGCGCGTCGTCTTCCGCCCTGACGAAGGGCGGCCCCATTGAAGCCGGCGCACGGCAGGAGTTGCCCGACCGGAATCGCAAGACGTCTTCCGCCCTGACGAAGGGCGGCCCCATTGAAGCCGGTCCACCGGCCTTCGTCATGTTCGCCTGATGGACGGGTCTTCCGCCCTGACGAAGGGCGGCCCCATTGAAGCCATTAGCCCAAGATAGTCTCTATCAAATGCTCTTGCGTCTTCCGCCCTGACGAAGGGCGGCCCCATTGAAGCGGCCTCTTCAAGATACTTGTAGGGGTCGATACCGGCTGGTCTTCCGCCCTGACGAAGGGCGGCCCCATTGAAGCGCCATCGTTTGCACCTGCCCACCCTGTTCGCGGTTCTTGTCTTCCGCCCTGACGAAGGGCGGCCCCATTGAAGCGGCGGTTCGCCGTCGTGCTCCTGCAGGAGCTGGGCCGTCTTCCGCCCTGACGAAGGGCGGCCCCATTGAAGCAATCTGGTTTGCATGCGCAAGAGTATGCGGATGGCGGAGTCTTCCGCCCTGACGAAGGGCGGCCCCATTGAAGCTACATCAAAGACTGAAGGAAGAACCCTTGCCTCACGTCTTCCGCCCTGACGAAGGGCGGCCCCATTGAAGCTGCGCCAACTGGCTCGCGCGATCGGCGATCCGCCAGAGTCTTCCGCCCTGACGAAGGGCGGCCCCATTGAAGCTTAGTGTAGCCAAGAATCGGAAGCCCATACTGATTGCGTCTTCCGCCCTGACGAAGGGCGGCCCCATTGAAGCGACGGGGTGGCGGTAATGGCCGAATACTCAACCGAAGTCTTCCGCCCTGACGAAGGGCGGCCCCATTGAAGCGCACTCCTCCAAGGTCCCACGATAGATCACGCGGCCCTGGTCTTCCGCCCTGACGAAGGGCGGCCCCATTGAAGCCGCGGTGCTGGCTTCTGGGCCGGCTCATCCACGGCCGGTCTTCCGCCCTGACGAAGGGCGGCCCCATTGAAGCGCCAAGATGGCGAGGTCATCTATTATCCCGACCTCGTCTTCCGCCCTGACGAAGGGCGGCCCCATTGAAGCGTCAGCGTCCATCTGCTCTGGGATCGCGCTTCTCAGCGTCTTCCGCCCTGACGAAGGGCGGCCCCATTGAAGCGACAACACCACCGCCCGTTGGCGGGTCTGGAAGGTCTGGTCTTCCGCCCTGACGAAGGGCGGCCCCATTGAAGCCTTGGCGTTGATCGTCACCCCGCCGGACGTTTCCACGTCTTCCGCCCTGACGAAGGGCGGCCCCATTGAAGCGATTCCCCCTGCGCCGCGGCGACCTACGTCGCCGAACGTCTTCCGCCCTGACGAAGGGCGGCCCCATTGAAGCTATGCACCCCACCGCACGGCCGATTCCCACGAATCTGTCTTCCGCCCTGACGAAGGGCGGCCCCATTGAAGCTCCTGGACGAACGGTACACGCAACATCCTGGCTCACGTCTTCCGCCCTGACGAAGGGCGGCCCCATTGAAGCGATGTAGCCTAGATTGGTGTGAGTGCTATTCTCGCCGTCGTCTTCCGCCCTGACGAAGGGCGGCCCCATTGAAGCGGCCAGTTGCCGACCACAATCGCCCCCAGCGCGAGACCCGTCTTCCGCCCTGACGAAGGGCGGCCCCATTGAAGCGGGTTCCAAGAGAGATTTCGCCATCACACCCTCACAACGTCTTCCGCCCTGACGAAGGGCGGCCCCATTGAAGCCAGCCAATAGCCGAGCGACCGCTGCTCTTCGGCCGGTCTTCCGCCCTGACGAAGGGCGGCCCCATTGAAGCACCCCCACCTCGGCGTTCGTGGAGTGCGGCGAGATCGGTGCGGGCATTCGCGGCTCCCCACGCCACGACGTCGAATTTCTTCTGGTCTTCGTAGACTTCACCGACTTTCGTGCTGCGGAGCCGTATCGACGATGCTTGCCCTGGCTGATTCATCACGGGCGCCAGCTCCAGCATCGTCGTCCGGATCTATGGCCCCGATCTGACCAAGCTGCGCGAGAAGGCCAAAGAAGTCGGCGAAGCGATGAGCGGCATAGAAGGCGTCAGCAATCTCAGCTTCGTCGAGGTGATGCCGATCTTCATCATCCGGCTGAGCGACGACAGCGGCTGCATGATCACGGGCGGACGGGCCACGACGGGAAGCCGCGGCGTCTCCACGGCCATCCGCTCCTGAACGAGCTGGCGGACGCGGTACAGGTCGGTTCCCTCCTGCAACAGCATTCGGATCGACGACAGCCCCAGCACCGACTTCGAGCGAATCGTCTGCAACCCCGGCGTGCCGATGAGGGCGTTCTCCAGCGGGAACGTCACGATCATCGCCCTGCTCGCAGATTGGGCGCGTTCACCCTTTTCCCCAGCCCTGGATCGCCGAGCACACGAGGGCCGACCATTGGCTCGACAGTGTCGGCTGGCTGCTGGCCAATCATCGGGAACAGTCGAACGAATTCTTCAATCCTTGGCGACGGCGTCTCGATCGCGTGCGGCGAGTTCATCGAGCTCGGACAGGAGCCGCCGGACACGTTCGGGTTGCTCGACGGACAGATTCTTCGACTCGGCAGGATCGTGCGACAAATCGAACAATTCCAGCCGACGCGCGTCGCCCGCTCCATGAATGATGAGCTTCCAGTCTCCCCGTCGCAATGAGCGAGACCGCCACCCGGGCGCAACCGCATACAGGGAGCGTTCCGGGAGCTCCCGGCGATCGAACAAGAGCGGCGCGAGGTTGGTGCCGTCCCACTTCAGATCGTCAGCAGATCGATAACCGGCGAGGGAACACAGCGTCGGCATCCAATCGATGATCTGCACGGGACAGTCGGTCCGTCCGGTCGACACTCGTCCCGGCCAATGCACGATTGTCGACACGCGCGTCCCGCCTTCGTACAAGTCCCCCTTCTGACCGCGCCAGGGAGTGTTGTTCCCGGTCAACTTGCCGTTCGGACATTGGTCGTCGGGGTATTTCAGATCGTTGTTCTCCGCCGTGCTGCCGCCGTTGTCGCTGGTGAACACGACCAGCGTGTTGTCGCGCTTTCCCGACTTCTCCAAGGCTGCCAAGATCCGGCCCACGGCGCTGTCGAGGTGCATGACGCATGCCGCGTAGTGTCGCGGAACGTCGCCGCGAATCGCCTCCGGCACGCGCTGCAGCCATTCGTCGGGCTCTTTGATCGGCAGATGAACGGCGGTGAACGGCACGTAGAGGAAGAACGGTTTGTTGCCGCGGGATTCAATCCACCGGACGGCTTCGGCGGCGATCAGGTCCGTGACATGGCCCGGTTCTTCGAGCAGTTGTTCGTTGCGGTGCCAGGTCTGGGAGTGAGGGCCCTGCTTGTACCGGTGATTCCACGGGCTGACCCCCCCGGCGAGCGAACCGTACGAATGATCGAAGCCGAAGTGGTTCGGTCCCTGTTCGGGAAGCGAACCGAGGTGCCACTTTCCGGTGAGGCACGTGTCGTAGCCGACGCTTTGCAACGCCCGCGGCAGAGTGACGGTGTCCCACGGCAACGCCCGTTCGTTCTGCGGATTCGTCACTCCGAAGCGGCTCCAACAGCGGCCGGTCATCAGCCCGGTGCGCGTCGGACTGCACACCGGCGCAACGTAGTGCTGCGCGAGTTCGAGCCCCTCCCGCGCCAGTCGATCAAGTTGAGGCGTGGGCGCATTGCCGCCGTGAAACGCGACGTCGGCCCAGCCGAGGTCGTCGGCCATGAGGAAGACGAAATTGGGTTTGACGGTCGGCGCCGCTGCGCCAGCGGGCAGGAAGTTCGCGAGGGTCCAAAACAGAGAGATTCCGATCGCGAGCGTCCGCATCACAAGATCTCCCAGATCATCCTCAGACGCGGCGGTAGACCGTGCCGGCGTCGACTTGATGAAACCCCGCCGACTCGAACACCTTCGCGGCCGGCAGGTCGTCGGCCGGCACGTGCGCTTCCGCCAGCGTGATCATTTCCTCGCGGACTCGGCGGCAGGCCTCGACCAGCAGCGCCTGACCGTAGCCCTTCTTGCGAAACCCCTCCTGCACGTGCAGGTTCAGAAAGCCGATCGCCCGCTGCTGCCAGCGGGAAATGTAGAAGTCCAGCCCCAGCACGGTCACGGTGGCCAATGGGTCGCCGCCCCCCTTGGGGAGCAGGGTGAAATCGACCGAATCGAGACGGCCCGGCCGCGTCTGCCACCACCACGGCCGCTCAGCCGACGACAGCGTCCCCAGTTTCGTCGCGCGGCGGACCCCCATCAACCGCAAGCCGATGGGATCGCTCTTGTCGGCCAGTGAGCGCTGATAGACGAGATGCCGTGACTGCGGCACGTATCCGACGGCGGTGAAGAATGGCTCGGCGAGCGGATCGGACTCCAGAAATCCCGCGGGCTGGCTGCCGCCATAGATGCCGAAGTAGAACGGATCGTACGGATCGGCGCCGCCGGCGAGAATGGTCTCAGCACCCAGCGAGCGGAGGTACTCTTCCGCCCGGCGCACGAGCTCGCGGCCGATGCCCCGGCGGCGGTGCGACGGGGCGACCATTACCGCGCCGATCACACCCGTGCGGCGATCGAGCGCTGCGCCATTGGCATTTGGTCCGAAACCCGCGTGAACGAAGCCGACCGCGGTCCCCTGGTCCTCGGCCACGATCAGGCCGTTGCGGTCGAAGTACGGCTGCGAGAACACGACCGTTTCGATGACGTCGGCCTCGAAGTCCGTGGCCGCGCCCCGACCCAGACCGCATTCGTGCCAGAGACGCGACACCTCGGGCGGGTCGCTGTTGTGAAACGGGCGGTAATCGACCACGGTCGCCGTCCCGGGCTGGGAGTTTTAACCACGAAACACACGAAATTGCGCGAAAGGATGAGACCAGTCAAAACCACGATGTCCCAGCAACCATCCAAGAAGCGCTTTGACGGATAAGCCTTGTCACTCGGCCCTTTCGTGAACTTTCGTGCCTTTCGTGGTTACGTCTCTACCGGCTGCGGACTTTGTTCACGGCCGAAACCAATGCCTCGGCGGTCAGTCCGTATTTCTGCAGCAGGCCCGCGGGATCGCCGCTCTCGCCGTAGGTGTCGCCGACGTTGACGAACTCGATCGGCACCGGATGCGTGCGGGCCACGGTCGCGGCGACCGCCGACCCGAGGCCGCCCGCCATCAGATGCTCTTCGGTGACGACGATGCGGCCGGTCTCCTTCGCCGCGGCGACGACGGCCGCTTCATCCAGCGGCTTGACCGTGTGCATGTCGAGCACGCGGACCTTGACGCCGGACTTCTCCAGGAGCGCGGCGGCATCGAGGGCGATGCCGACCATCAGCCCGTTGGCGATGATCGTCGCATCCTTCCCGTCGCGCAGTTTGTTCGCCTTGCCGATCTGGAACGGCGAGTCGGCGGTGTAGATCTCCGGCACTTCGGCCCGACCGCAGCGGAGGTACACGGGGCCGACGTGTTCCAGCATCGCGCGGGTGGCCTTGCGGGCGCACATCGCATCGGACGGCACGATGACCGTCACGCCGGGCAGCGCACAGGCGAGGGCGACGTCTTCGATCCCCATCTGCGAGGCGCCGTCTTCACCGATCGAGATGCCGGCATGCGAGCCGACCATCTTCACGTTCAAGCCGGGATAGGCGACCGACATGCGAATCTGCTCGAAGGCATTGCAGATCAGGAAGCAGGCGAAGCTGCTGACCACGGGGGTCTTCCCCGCGGCGGCGAGTCCGCCGGCGACGCCGACCATGTTGCTTTCGGCAATGCCGACGTTGAACGCCCGGTTCGGGAACGCCTTGGCAAAGGGCTCGGTTCGCGTGGAGTTGCCGACGTCGCCGTCGACGACCACCACGTTCGGGAACTCGGCCCCCAATTCCTTGAGGGCCGCGCCGAAGGCGTCGCGGGTGGCCTTGCCCATCTTGAGGCCGGCCAGTTGACCAATCTGCATCGTGGACGCCGGGGTCGCTCCGCTCATCGCTGCTGAACCGCCAGAAAAGAGTGTGGTCGCCGATTCCCAGACTGCATCATCGGGGAACACGACCCCGATGACTCCATGCACTTGTCACACCAACAACGCGAGCGCTTTCTCCGCCAGCTCGGGCGAGAGGGGCTTGCCGTGGTGGTTGGGGTCGCCGGTGGCTTCGAGCACCGGCAGGATGCCGAAGCCCTTTTTGGTTTCGGAGATGATCGCCGTCGGGCGGTCAGTGATTTTCTTCGCGGTTTCCAGGGCTTTCACGACGGCGGCCATGTCGTTGCCGCTGATCGTCTGCGTGTGCCAGCCGAAGGCCTCGAACTTGGATGCGAACGGCTTGAGATCGAGGACATCCTTCGTCGCGCCGGTCTGCTGGTAGCCGTTCTGGTCGACGATGGCCGTCAGGTTGCCGAGTTTGTATTTCGCGGCGGTGGCGATGGCTTCCCAGACTTGGCCTTCGCCCATCTCGCCGTCGCCCATCATCACGTAGGTGTGGGCGTCGTAACCGTCCAGCCGGCAGGCAAGCGCCTGGCCGACGCCGATCGACAGCCCCTGGCCGAGCGAGCCGGTCGAGGCCTCCATCGTGTCGAGCCGCTTCATGTTGGGATGCCCCTCGAACGGGCTGCCCAGCTTCCTCAGCGTCATGATCTGCTCGAAGCTGTAGTAACCGGCCTCGCACAGCGTGGAGTACAGCACGGGGACGGCGTGCCCCTTGCTGAGGATGAACCGGTCGCGCTTCGGGTCGCGGGGATTGGCCTTGTTGTGGCGCAGGAAGCCGCCGAAATACAGCGCGGTGACCACCTCGACGGCGGACAGGCTGCTGGACGGATGCCCGCTGCCGGCCTCGGTGGTGATCTGAATGATGTGCCTGCGGATCGCCGTGGCTTTGGTCTTCAATTGATCGACAGTCAGCGAAGCAGCGGCACCGGACACGCGACGGTTCCTTGAACGCGAAACGTAAAAACAACCGGTGACGGAACGAGATTCGCCCCGCGGACCGGCAGACGGCGAGCGTATGCTACCGGCGTTCAGTCGGCGTGGCAAGGATTGGAGGAATTGAGAGACTGGGTGGTGGTGGTACATTTTCGATTGGAGGCGCGCTTACATCCATTTCAGGCCCGGAGTCTCTCACAGTTCGTCGGGGTAGAGGAAGAAGCTCAGCCGAAACAGTGCCAGCCATGCCAAGAGTCCCGCAAGCATAACGGCAATCGCCAGCCCGAATTGTTGGGTTCGGTCCCATCGCCACGGCTTGAACAGGTGGAAGTCGTCCGGCGGAGGCTTGTCGTCCGGTTCGCCCATCCCTGCACGGTACGCGGCTGGCGCGGGAACGGTCAAGGTGTTGGCGAAAGTCCCAACACTACACCACATCCATATCCATTTCATGCTGAAACACCACGAAGCCACCCTTCCACATTCAACGCCAGCGAGGCGATGCACATCAGCATTGCAATGATAATCAATGCGGTCTTAGTGACAACGTCTTTAGCATGATAGGCAGCACAGAAGAACAATACGCCAACGCAGAATGTGAAGCCTCCAGCGATGAACCAGTAAAAGATAGGATGAAACACGGGGCACTGTCCTACCGGTGCAGAGGTGGCCGCTGTCGGGGTGTTGCGTCCCGGGTACTGTCCGGACCGTGTCGAGGTGAGGACGGATCACCAGTCTGGCAACGTCTCCCCTCGATATTTGCGGATGAGCCGCTCGCCGTACTCCGTCTGCCTGTCATAGAACCCGGACACACCGGGGATGTATTCGCAAGCAAGGATGACTGGGAGCCATATCGTGTCGGCGATGCGGTGATCGACCATGGGGTTTGCCCAAATCGGCCTCGCCCGCTCATAGCTGACCAACGGCACCGGCGATTCGATGTAGGCGACGACTACCAGTCCGACCAACGTCCACCGCTTCGACGGCTTCCACGTCCACGGCGCGAACCACGCGACCCGTCTCGGCAGTGCTGGGGGTGGGATGGGCATGGGGGTCACAGTCTGCGGCGGGCTGGCCTGCCTAATCAATGAATCCATAGACGTGCAGGAACTCCCATGTCACCCCTCTCAGGAGGATGCCCCCAAAGAACAGAAGCGCGATCAGTTCGACTTGGTGTCGCCGCCTCCACGTCCACGGCGCGAACCACGCGACACGTTTCGGCAGTGCTGAGGGTGGGCTGGGCATGGGGTTTACAGCCTGCGACGTGTGTAGCCGCCGACGGTCACGGAGGCTTCGACGTGGCCGTTTCGAACGTCAACCGGCACGGCCACGTCGAAGACTCCGTGACCGTGGCACCCTCGATCGCACTGAACTACGGAGCCACCGTCGACGTCTTCGTATCCGCGGCCATCCGTTTGTGTTCCTTGAAGAACTTCACGATGAGCGCCGGCGCTTCCGCGGGGTATTTGTGGTCGCCCGGATGGATGAACGCCACGAACGGCGTGCCCTTCGACGACGGGTACAGCGTGCAGCCCTTGTCCCACGGTTGCCCCTCGGCGGCGCAGCCGTTGACCGTGCGGATCGCGTCCATCGCCGCGGTCTGCCAGACGTATTTCACGAGCGGGTCGTTCTCGCCGGCGATGTGCATCGCCGGTTTCGGCTTGAGGGTTGCAATGTACCGTGCGGCTGCGGCCGAGGGGGCCATCGCAGCGAACACGTCCGGCCGCTGCGACCAGAGGAGATACGTGAACCCGCCGCCGTTGGAGTGGCCGGTCGAGTACACGCGGTTCTCGTCGATCTTGTGCTTCTCCTTGAGCGTGGCCAGGACCGCATCGAAGAACTTCAGATCGCGGTCCTCCTGCGCGCCGGCTCCGTGCTGCCAGCCGTTGCGCTTCCCCTCGGGATCGGTCAACTGCCCCGGTGTGGGGACGCCCTGCATGTAGACGACGACCGCTTCCGACCAGTGGGTCTGAAACGCGAACTGCCGGGCGGCATTTTTGGCCGTCCCACCGTGACCATGGAATCCGAACACCACCGGCGCGCCGCCGGCCGGCGGGTGCTCCGGCAGGTAGACGATCGCCTCGCGCTGAAGATCGCCGACCGTCCAAGTCATCGCCTGCGGTTGCGGGTCGGCCGCCAGCAGGAACGTCAGGAGCAGAATCGACACGACGACGCCCTTTCGAGGAAGACTGTGCGATTGACGCCTTCGATTACTTCGTCGGTGGCGTTGCCGGTTTCAGTTCCTTCGCGGAGACGGTCTTAGGCGGCTGATAACCGGGCGGCCAGTCGCCGGAGAACTCGATCTCCCCCAGCGGTTGCCAGCGATGCTCGGTGGCGGTCGCCGCGTTCGGACTGCGGTCGATTGACAGCCGCACGAGATACCGGCCGGGCGGCAGCCGCGGCTGCCTGCGGAGTTCGGCGACCGCGGCTCGGTCGTCGGCCGGGACGGTTTGGCTGACCATGTTGTGAAACACGCGCTGCTTCGCGTTCGCCGGGCCTTCCACGAACCCGGCCCGCTGCGACGCCCACGCCTGGTGGCGGTCATCCCAGGCGTACACATCCCCTTTCAGCATGCCGTCGAGCGCGGTCTCCGGCAGGTCGGTCAGCTTCAGGTGCTGTCCGGTCAGCCACGCCATCTCCGCGGGCGGTTTCGGCAGATCGGCAAGTTGCTGATACGAACCGTTGCGAACGGCCGCGTAGTCCTTCAGGAACGCCAGGAACTTGGCATACGTCTCGCCCCCCGCGAGAAACTTCGGGCCGCCGCCGTGTTCGACCAGCCCCGCGGGCTTGGTCAGCAGCGGGCTGGCCTCGGGGTGATCGAGGTCGATGTCGCCGTCGGCCACCAATCGCTCCAGCGTGGCGGCGGGATCGCGCGGGACGAGCCAAGAGATCGAATCGACGAACTCCAGGCCGCGTTTGGCGACTTGATGTCGATTCTTCTCCGGCGAGTGGCAGTTGAGGCACCGCCCCATCTCGGACCAGACGTTGTCAACGAACGACGCCAGCACGCGATCCCGTCTGGCATGACGAATGACTTCCACCGACAGTTCGGTCTCCAGCAGTTCGGACGGCTTCGCGTTCAACAGATCGGGATTGCGGACGGCGGCGGTGATCCAGTCGCGGAAGGCAGCCAGCTCCGCCTGCCGTACCTTCTCGGCGAGCGGGTTGGACTTGTCCGGCTTCCGGGCGATGAACTCCAGGAGCTTCGACTTCTCCGGCCGCGCACTGTCGATCAGACCGCGTTGCCGCAGCGTGGCGAACGTCTCGGCTTCAGTGTCCCGCAGGTAGTGCCGCAACTCAACGCCCGAGAAATGACACTCCGTACAACTCGACGCGGCGTCGGACTTCAGAATCGGCCGCAACCGCTGCTCGAAGAGTTGCGACGAGGCGACCTCATCGGCTCCGTTCGCATGCGACAGCGCTGCGGAGAGGATGACCGCCACGCCCGCGAAGCGCATCCAACGACATTCCCTCATGGCTGCCCCACATTCCTGTTTCGATCGCCGTCCACTCACGGATTCGCTGGACTGCCGGCCGGCGCAGTGGCCGGCAAGCCGGGCTGCGCCGGTTGGCCGGGCGCCTCCGTCGGCGCCTGTCCGGGGTTCTGACCCGCCTGCGGCATTTTCAGATCGTCGAACCGGAAGCTGACCGTGGTGTCCTGGATGTCACCGATCAGCCGCCCTTTCAGCGTCAGGCTGGGAGGCAGCTTCGTCTCCTTGTCGACGAAGACCCGCCACGCCGGGCTGCCTCCGGAGGGAACTTCGTCGACTACAACGCCCGGCACGGGGTTGCCCGACTCGTCGGTCAGGCTGAGTTCCGCGAACGCGTGCCCCTTGTCGGCCGTGAGGACGAGCGTCTCGGTCAGCCGACCGACCGAGTTCTTCGTCTTGCCCGTTTCGCGGCGGAGTTTGACCCCGGCGGATTTCAGTTCGTCTTCGTCGGGGGTCGTCTCGGCGGAGATGGACGAAGCATCGGGGACGGTGAACTCCTTCAACGATGTCCCGTTGCGGACGAGGAACGTCCCTTCGACGGTGCTCAGCACGTTCACGGTATACCGCGTCGGCGGGCAGGATGAGCGCCTCGCCCAGAACGAGTTCGCCGCCGGGCGCCGGCGTGAACGCCGCGACCGGCAGCACGTCGTTCCCATTGGTGGGCTTGGCCAGATTCAGCCACACTTCGTTGGCCTTCATGGCCTGCTTGCCGTTGGCGGTGATCTTCTTGAACGACAGCTTGCCGAGTTGCAGGAAGTCTGCGTCGCTCGGCAAGCCCTGCAACGTGAGCGCGACGGCCAGTTGCACCGGCGGGACATTCGCCCGATCCGGCGGCGCAGGCTTGATGTACACCTTCGCCGCCAGCGCCGCGCCGTCGGGCAGGTTGGTGGCCGACTTTGCCGGAATCGCGGGCGTGCCGGGCGGAATCATCGCAGCGACCGGGACCGGCAATCCTCCGGGTCCGAACGTGCCGTCGCCGGGCTGTCCGGGGAATCCCCCCGGTCCTGTCGCGCCGCCCGGGTTCAGGCCCGCCGTCAGCATGTAGCCCATGATCTTGGTCGGAAGCTGCGCGATTTGAGCCTGGGAGGAATCCGGCAACCCGGCGGTGACGCGAACCGCCGAGCCGGCGTCCTCCGCCTTCAGACTCGCCACGAGCGGATCGAGCAGTTCGGTTGCGAACGGTGGCATCCCGGCTTTCATCTCGCCATATTGCATGCCGAGCGTTTCGATGGCCTGCAGCAAGCTCCGTTGCAGCGTCTGGCTTCCTTCCTGCGTTTTCGTCGAGATGACCACCTGCATGGTCAACCCGCCTTGAATCATGAGGGACTGACCCCACCCCGCGGTCTCCTGCTGCACCGTCTGCGTCAGTTCTCCCAGCCACGGCGGCGAGCCGGGCGGCAACGGCGGCGGGCCGCTCGGCGCTGGCGGCATGTTTTTGGGGATGACCAGGTAGCCGATCTGCGGGATTACGCCCGGTTTGCTGACGTTGAACTTCCTGCTCAGGTCGTTGAACCGGGTGAGGTGTCCCGTTTTCTTTCCGCGCGCGATAGCCGCTTCGATGATCGGACCCGGTCCGAATAGCAGCGTGGTAGCCGTCGGCTGACCGATGATAAGGGAACCGCCCAGTGGCGACCGCGGTGCGCCGGGAGGCTCGGTGACTTTTAAGGTCGGAACTGGACCGGTCGCGTTCATCGTGATTTCGGCCGGTTGATCGGGGTTCTGGGTCTGCCGTAACGTCTCCTCAATCTTGGACAGAGAGAGGGGCTGTTTCAGCACGAGATGAACGATGAGTTTCGCCTCCGGCTCCGGAGCGTCAGCCGGCATCGCGGCCGTCGTTCCCGCCGTCGGCCCCATCCGGCCGGGCATGGTAGGGAAGCTCGACTGGGCTTTGTCGAGCTCCCAGGCGGCGAGGGAGACGGACTCCACATCCGTCGTGGGATTGAGGCCCCACATTTGAGCCAGCGGGGCGATCGCCTGTTCCAACTGTGGCTGAATCATCGGATCGTTGCGGAGCGCGGCGATCAGCGGGGCTTCCCACAATTCGGCGATGCGAACGTGAACGATCATCTCCTTTTCCGGAGGGAACCAGGAGAGGTCCGCCCCAATGGAAGACGGCTCCGCCGCGGCGGCCGCTTTCGGTGCCGTTGCCGCGGCAGGTTGGGCCGCAGCCGGTGCGCTCGAGCTGCCGCCGGGCATGGCCGCGGCCACCGCCGCGTGCCCGGCCGGTGGACCGGCTGCCGGAGTCATGCCCGGCGCAGCCGCCGGTGCGGCGGCTGCATCGGCGACTTGATCGGCCGGGGCCGGCGCTTTGCCGCCGAAGGCCCCGGCGGCATACAAGCCGACGCCGATCACCACGAGCAGCAAGGCCACGC
>JAWXBB010000504.1:0-12829 GCA_034439795.1 Planctomycetaceae bacterium
ACGGAGTCTCATGCTTCTTGCCGAGGCTCTCACGCCGTCGCTTGCGACCCGGGCTGGGAAAAGCGGATCGGCGCCGCGCCTCACAGCCCGAACGAGAAGAACCACAGCACGGCGAACACGGCCGCCATGAAGCCCACGATCTGCAGGAACAGCTTGAACGCCCGGCTGAGAATCTTGTCGGGCAACTCGTACCGGCTGGCGGAGTAGACGAGGCTGATCACCGCCGCCAACGGCAACAGATAGAAGCTGACGTGCAACTCGCCGGCGGCCAACAACGCGAACATGCTCGACATCCCCTCGACAATTCCCCACGGCCTCATGCGACCGACGGTGATCCCGGCTTGGAACCGTCCCCCGGAGTGGGCGGGTCGCCCGGCGCAGGTTCGTCGCCAAAACCGTACGCCGGTCCTTCGATGGCATCCCAGATGGCCAGGATGTTGAGCAGGCCGGCGATCATCGTGAACGCCACCGCTAGGTCGTAAACTTTGCCCAGGCGGCGGTTGAGATCCTGAATGGTTTCCTCATCGGGCGGAGCGCAATACGCATCGGTGAACGCCCGGGGAATGCTGCCGCGGATCGACAGCGATTCGTGCGGATGCTGATCCGGCTGTCGGACGATGCTGCTTTCGAGGTGGCGACCGAACCCCGCGCCGATGGGCCGATCGAGCAGAAACCCGCCGGCGAGTTGGAACTCGACCGGTTGGCCGTCCAGCGTGCCGGTGAATGTCCCCGTCGTCTCGGGAATGACGCCGGTGCTCACCGTCTGCAACCGGATTTCCCCATCGAGCTTGCCGCCCGGCGCTTCGTTCGCCCCGCCGGTCGTGACCAGCCGGCCCGTGAACGGCGCGGTGAGCGGCTGTGACAGTTCATACAGCGGACGGTTGGACGGCGCTTTGGCACGCTGAGTCTGTCGAATCGCCGGCAGCGCCGGGGCGCCCACGCAGACCTGCGCGAGATAGTTGAGGCTGATCCCCCATTTGTTGGTCGGGGCGTGGTAGACGACGGCCCCTTCGCCGAGCTTCATCCCGCCGAAGAACGTGCCGAGAATGCAGACGAAGTAGAGGACCGCCTTGAACACGCGTCCCTGGTACAGGTGCCCCGCCCCGGGAATCAGGTACGCCAGCACCCCCGCCACCAGCACGTTCTTTTCCTGCCAGCGCTTGCGCCGTTCGGGCTGTTGTTCCGCCGCCATGCGTCCGCCGCTTTCACGTCACCGGGTTTCCGCCATCCACCACCGCGACCGCCCGAGCGATCGCATGCCGCGAAGTCTAACAGATTTCCACCGGCCATCACCAGACCGGCGTGTGGCCAAGGTGGAGTCCATCCCCGACCCTCTCAGCGTCGGGTGTGCCTCTCGATGCTGGGTGGCACTTGTGCCCGGTCCCCTCTCCCCCGTCTTCGGGGGAGAGGGATAGGGTGAGGGGGCCGAGCGCTGCACACGACGATGACCATCGGCAACACCAACCCGAAGCGTGAGCGAGGGCGAGCGCTCACCCTCGCTCACGCTTCGGGTTGGTGTTGGACACCGCAGGGAGCGTTCGCCCCCTCACCCCAACCCTCTCCCCCGAAGATGGGGGCGAGGGAGCCGGAGGAAGAATCCACCCAGAATCGAGACGCACACGCCCCAGCGTCGGGGACACTGCGCGGACTGGACCACGGCGCTATCACACGGGATGATGTCGGCAGCCATCCCTCCCGGCTTTCACCAACAGGCGCACCGACATGTCATCCATCCCCCGTCGCGAATTTCTGCAATCGGCCTGTCTGCTCGGAGCCGCGGCGTATGGGTTGCGGGCGACGTCGTCCGCATTGGCGGCCGAGCCGAAGGGGGCCGACATCCAATACGGGCTGGTCACCTATCAATGGGGCAAGGATTGGGACCTGCCGACGCTGATCGCCAACTGCGCAAAGACCGACGTGCGGGGGGTCGAACTGCGGACGACGCACAAGCATGGCGTGGAACCCGCGCTCGACGAGATGCAGCGCGCCGACGTGCGGAAGCGGTTCGGCGACAGCGGCGTCACCTGCGTGGGGATCGGCAGCGACGAGCGGTTCGACAACCCCGACCCCGCCGTGGTCCGGAAGGCCCTCGACGCGACGAAAGCGTTCGTCCAACTCAGTCACGACATCGGCGGCACCGGCGTGAAGGTCAAGCCGGACCGCTTCTGGCCGAATGTTCCCCAAGAGAAAACCATCGAGCAAATCGGCAAATCGCTCAATCAACTGGGGGAATATGCCGAGGGCTTCGGCCAGCAGATTCGGCTGGAAGTCCACGGGCAGTGCGCTGAACTGCCGACCATCGCTGCGATCATGCAGGTCGCCGACCATCCGTCCGTGGCGGTCTGCTGGAACTCGAACCCGCAGGATCTGCAGGGGGAGGGGCTGGAGCACAATTTCAATCTGGTCAAGGGCCGCTTCGGGACGACGTCACATATCCACCTGCTGGATTCCCCGACGTACCCGTTCGCCAAACTGCTCGACCTGTACGTCCAACTGGACTACCAGGGCTGGTGGCTGCTGGAAGAGGGGAAGCTTCCGGAAGACCCCGTCGCCGAACTGGCCAGGCAACGGCAACTGTTCGCCACGATGCTGGCCGACAGCCGCAAGCGGGTCGGCTGAGGGCGTGGTGGGTCAGTTCGACGTGGAATGGTGGAATACTAACCCGAAGCGTAAGCGAGGACATGGAGCCACTGACTTCCAATTGCCGTCTCTTATGCCCCGGATTTCGCTACCGCGAAAGGGAGTTGGATCCCTTTCACGAGCGCTCGTCCTCGCTGACGCTTCGGGTTAGTATCAATCAAACAGCCCCACTACCTTTCCTGCCGGGACGCGACCGTATCCGGCACGTTTTGCCGGTCGCAACCCATTGTATGGCAATCGCTTACGGACTATTGCGACGATCCGCTGCCGTCGTTGTCTCCGGGGCAGACGGTCTACGTGGAATTGCCCTCATGGTCGGTCCCTCCCGATGACGATCATTACCGTACTGCGCTGTCGGACGGCGTCCCCAGGGACGAACCGGCCGAGGCGAGCCAGGGACGTGGCAGGACTCGACAGGAAGCAGCGATGCGACATCGGTTGCGGCTCTTTACCGGCGAAGAGGCAGACATTCTGCCGCTCCCCAATCAGCACCTCACGGTTCGCCTGGGGGATGTCACCAAAGCGCTGACGGACGCCGCCCGCCGCAATCGCACCTGGTTGCGGGACTTTGAGGACGACGAAATCCGCGTCTCCGCCGACCTGTACGAAATCATCACGGCCTACATGGAAATGCGTCCCGGCGCGTGAGCACTCCGTCCGACACCGTCGCGACCGCACTCCGCGACGACGCCGTCGCCATCTGGACCGCCGGCGTTCGAGCCGTCGATTCCGCCACGCTGGTGAGCCGCGCGGTTGAGCGCCGCGGCGACCAACTGGTGATCGCAGGCGAATCAATTCCGCTGAGCGATGTGGAGCGGATCGTCGTTCTCGGCGGCGGCAAAGCTGGTGCGGGCATGGCTGCCGGTCTGGAAGCCGCTCTCGGCGATGACCTGGTAGCGTCGCGCGTCCAGGGTTGGCTGAATGTGCCCGCCGATTGCGTGCGCTCACTCGCAGCGATTCATCTGCACGCCGGGCGTCCCGCGGGGCTCAACGAGCCGACCGCGGAGGGGGTTGCCGGTTCCGAGCAGATTCTGTCGCTGGCTGCGGGGATGGGACCGCGCGATCTGGCGATTGTGTTGCTGTCCGGCGGCGGCAGCGCCTTGCTCCCCGCACCCGCGCCGGGGATTTCGCTCGGCGACAAGCAGCTCGTCACCCGGCTGCTGATGCACCGCGGGGCGACGATTGAGGAACTCAACGGCGTGCGGAGCGCGTTGTCGCGAATCAAAGCCGGAGGCCTGCTGCGCGCGATGCCCGCCGGCCGGTGCCTCTCGCTGATTATTTCCGACGTCATCGGCGACCCGTTGGATGTGATCGCATCCGCTCCGACCGTCCCGCCTTCTGCCGGTCGGCCCGCGGCCGTTGAGATTCTGCGTCGCTTTGCGCGTCGCGACGAAATCCCGGAGTCGGTCTGGACGGTACTCGAAAATCATCACGCCGCGTCCACGGTGACGATTCCCGTCCGCAACGTCGTCATTGGAAACAACCGGACTGCCCTCGATGCCGCGGCGGAAGCGGCATCGACGCTCGGCTTCACGGTGACCACCGTCGAGTCCGATCAACGCGGGATTGCTCGCGATGTCGGCGTCACGCTGGCCGAACGTCTGTTGGGACTTCGAGGTCAATCGTGTGATTCGCGTGGCTGGTGCGTTCTCAGTGGCGGCGAGCCGACGGTGCAACTGGTGCCGACGGACCAGCCGCGGAAGGGAGGCCGCAACCAGGAACTCGCGCTCGCTGCGCTGGACCGGTTGTGGACCGAATCCCTCGATGGCCTCGCACTGCTATCCGGGGGCACGGACGGTGAAGACGGCCCGACGGACGCCGCAGGGGCTGTGTTCGATGCGGAATTGCGTCACCGGGCCGAATCGCTGGGACTGCATCCCGCGCCGTTCCTCGCCATCAACAACGCCTACACATTCTTGCAGCAAACCGGCGGGCTGTTGCTGACCGGACCGACCCACACAAACGTCATGGATGTCCGTGTCGGATTGATGATCCCCTCTCGTTAGCCGCGACCCGGAGGCTTTGCGCAGGGGAGCGCTTTGTGGATTCCGGGAACGCGCTCCCCTGCGCAAAACCTCCGGGTCGCGGCTAAACTGCGGAGAACTAATTGCCTACGACCGGGAATTCGTTTCGCCGTGACCGATGCCGTTCCCAACCGCCGCGACTTCCTCACCGGCCGGGCCGTCCGCTCAGAATTGGAACGCCGCGGCGACATGATCGCGGACGCGGTCGCTCAGTCTTCTCCGCCGAGTCGTGGGCCGACGTTGATGCTTCGCACCGCCGCGATGGCGACGGACTTCGATGTGCTGCTCAACCCCGACGGCCCGGCGGACCAGGTCTCCATCGCATCGGACGCCCTCGACCAGGTGCATCGGCTGGAAGACCAACTGACGGCGTACCGCGACGACAGCGAGCTGATGCGGATCAACCGCGAGGCCGCGACGGGGCCGGTCGCCGTCGAGCCGAGTCTGTTCGCGTTGCTAAGCCGTGCCATCGACATCGCCCAGCGCACGGACGGAGCGTTTGATCCCGCGTCTGGAGCGCTGGTGCGGCTGTGGCAACAGTGCCGCAGGGAGGGCCGATTGCCGACGGCCGAGGAAGTCGCCGCCGCGCGGGAGCGCACGGGGTGTCGTCATGTCGGTCTGGATCACGTCCATCAGACGATCTCCTTAGATCGCGACGGCGTCGAATTCAACCTGGGGGCGATCGGCAAGGGATACGCCGTGGACCGCATCGGCGAGGCGATTCTCGCCCGCGGCGTCGCCGACTGGCTGGTTCACGGCGGCAAGAGCAGCGTCCGCGTGGCGGGGTGTCACGCGGGGCACGACGGCTGGCCGATCGGCCTGCAGAATCCGCTGCTCCCCGACCGGCCGGTGCTGACGCTGCTGCTGAAGGACGCCGCGATTTCCACCAGCGGGACGGCGGTGCAGTGGTTTCGCGTGGGGGACAAACGGTACGGCCACGTGCTGGACCCGCGGACGGGGTGGCCGGTGGAAACGATGCTGTCGGTCAGCGTGATCGCCCCGGATGCGGCGCTGGCGGATGCGCTCTCGACCGCTTTTTTCGTCCTCGGAGTCGAAAACGCCCTGCGCTGCTGCGATAATTTCCCCGAGGTGGGGGCGATCCTGTTCCCACTCCCCGCGGACGGCCGCACCGTCGTACCGATCCTCCACAACCTCGACGATTCGCGCATGTTTTGGACGTCCCCGTGACCACGCTGGCGGTTTCGCGATCCTCCCCGATTGACCTCCGACGAAAGATTTCCCCGTGCCCGGCGACGAACGCAAAGTTTCCCGGTTGGCCTGTTTCTTCCTCGTGGCGCTGCGGCTCGCCATCGGCTGGCACCTCTTATACGAGGGGCTGTGGAAACTCAACACGCAGGCGACTCCGACGCCGTGGACCGCCGAGGGGTATCTCAAAAACGCCACCGGCCCCATGCGGGACCACTTCCGCAACCTGACCGGCGATCCGAACGACCTCGACTGGCTCGACTACGACCGGATGACCGCCAAGTGGGACGATTGGTCCGGCCGGTTTGTCGCCCACTATCCCGGCGCGACGGAAGCCCAGGGGAAACGGGCCAGCGTGGCCAATCAACTCGACCGGTTGATGAACGGCCAGAAGGAGTTCGCCGTCCCGCTGGAGGCGCTGCCGCCGGGCGTCGATCTCGGCAAATGGAAGAACGTCCTCCAGTTCGACGCCGGAAAGAAGCGGCTGATCGTCGACGGCAAACTGCATCTGTTGCCGGGCGAACGCGACGACATTCTGGCTCTCGCGCCGCCGATCGAGAATCTCACCGACGAGCAGAAGCCGGTCGCGACGCAGATCGAAAAGTTCCGCAAGGCGGTGAACGACCTCTACAACACGCAGAGCAAACTCTCGTTCAAGGAACGGCTGGCCGCATTGCTCAAGGGCGATCCCGAACGGGTCGGCCTGATTCAGAAGGAAAAGAGCGGCGCGGTCGTCGAGGAACGGATGGGAGACGTCGAGCACTACAAAGCCCTCATCGCGCGCTATGAGGCGAACCTCGCTCAGGCCAAAACTGCGTTTCAGTGGGATCACCTGCAACGGCAATGGAGCGAAGTGCAGCAGCTTCGCCGGCAGCTCGTCGGCCCGGTGCAGGCGCTGGAAGCCGAACTGAAGACCGCCGCGACGGAACTGCTCAGCGAACCGCAGCTCGCCGCCGGCCCGGTCCCCGAACCGATGACGGCGATTCGCTCGATCAACCTGCAGACGATGTGGGGCCTGACGATCATCGGCGGCCTGCTGGTCGCCGGCCTGTTCACCCGGTTGGCGTCCATCGCCGGCGCGGGCCTGTTGTCGATGTTCTACCTCGCCGCCCCCCCGTGGCCGGGCACGCCGCAGGAGTTGGGAATCGAGCACAATTTCCTCGTCAACAAGGTGCTGATCGAGGTGATCGCGCTCTTGGCGTTCGCGTCGCTGCCGACGGGACGGTGGTTCGGCGTGGACGCGCTGTTCGCGGCGGTGTTTCGGCGGCGGGGGCGGTGATTCTTGCTTGGAGGGACGATGAAACATGGCCAAGGTGGTGGGGATTATTCGACACGTCGATCCACGGCTTCTGCATATCTCTCCGTCCCGTCCGCAAGGTGCGGATCCCGGAAAACTCCAAAAGCAAATTGCTCTCTATGGCAGATCGGCGGATGGGATGCCCCCCATTTGGGTCACCGAGATGGCTGATGGCGAATTCGTGATCAATAACGGGATGACACGGGCGACCCGAATTGCGAAAATAGCACCGGGCACATTGGTGCCGATTATCGTCATCGACCGGTCGGGGGCGACCGCATCGAAAATACCAACCGTGGGAGAGCGATTGCCATGATCGATCCGACCCGACAGCAACTCATCGAGAGGCTCGTGGAACTGAGCGAACTCGCACCCGACTACCGCTTTGGTCAGATGATCTGCAATCTGGCCCATCTCGGACGCGGGACGGAAGTGAGCGCAACCTGGGACATTGAGGATGCGGAGTTGCTCGCTGCTGCCGAGGAGCATTTGGCGAACTGGAAGCAAATCCACGAGGCGGAGTTGGCAAAGACGCATTGAACGCTGGTTTGCCCCTGATGAGGACACAAGACTATGAGCGTCGCCACCACCATCGACCTCGAAGCCCTCTTCGACCAACTCGCGACGTTGGACGGCAAGGCCGAGATTATCGACGGGGAGATCGTGCCGATGGCTGCCACCGGTCCCTGGCCCGGCTACGCGGGCGATGAGGTTTACAGTTCGCTGCGACTGTACGTCAAACGGACCAAGACCGGCGTCGCCGTCAGCGATAACAAAATCTTCCGCGTGACGTTGCCGCGTCGGCAGTCGTTCAGCCCGGATGCGGCGTATCACGTGGGCACCAGCCGGCCGATGAAGTATTATGACGGTGCCCCGGTCTTCGCCGTGGAAGTCCGCAGCGCGGGCGACTATGGTCCCAAGCCGGAGCGCGAACAAGCCGAGAAGCGGGCCGAATACTTTGCGGCGGGAACGCTGGTGGTGTGGGATGTCGATCTGCTTTCGCGGGATGTTGTTAAGGTTTATCGGGCGGATGCGTCCCAGACGCCGACGATCTACCGCGCTGATGAAACGGCGGAAGCCGAACCCGCCGTGCCGGGATGGACGATGCCCGTGAACGAGTTGCTGCCGGAGGACTGGACGCCGCCAGAATCGGCTCCGAACATGAGTTTTTAGACATTGATGCACAGGGGCATGGAGTGATTCAGTGGATGTATTTCCCAAAACGAGATAGGGCGGTGCCATTGGCATTGTCGGTCGTCAGCGCATTTGAATCGGTGGCTGCATCGGTTGACTCATCCATCCACGAGTTGTCTAGCAATGCCGTCTTGGCGCATGTCGCAGCACCATTGGTTCTGGCTGGGTTCACCGTCGAGACGGGCAAGAAAAAGGCGGAAAAGATCAATGTGCCTGTTCTGTTTGGTTTGAACGGCCGGTTGGAGAAATCATTTGATGCAGACGCGCACCATGCTGCTGGACATTTCATCGTAGAGGTTGAGGCTGGTCGCGGAGTCGTCAACAATCAGTTCTTAAAAGATCTGTTTCAGGCGTGTATGATGCACGATGTCGAATACCTTGCCATTGCCGTCCGAAACGTCTACAGGCAGAATCGAGACTTTGAGGTTGTTTGTCGATTTCTGAATACCCTCTATGCCAGCCAACGTCTTCAACTGCCGTTGAAAGGTATTCTCGTAATCGGCTATTGAATTCACGCCTAGAACACGCCTGTGACCGGTGTCGCAGAACAACATATGACCAGGGTGGAGTCCCCATCCGACCCACTCACCACTGACAACCGACGAAGGACCACCTCCATGCAACTCACCCCCGAACAGCAGCGTCTGGGCAAGGACAACTTTCACGAGGCCGTCGGTTTCACGCGGCGGTCGTTTCTGGTCGGGGCGGCGGCCGCCGTGCCGGGGCTGGGGGCGGCGTACTTCGGGTACGAGCACCTCAAGGGCGATCCGGTGAAGGTCGGCTTCATCGGCACCGGCGACGAGGGGAGCGTGCTGCTCACGCAGCATCCGCCGGCGTACATGGACATCGTCGCGGTCGCCGACCTGCGGGACACCAACCGCGTGCGGGCCTTGCACGGCGACGGCAACGACGACCGCTGGGGCCTGATCCGCAAGCTCGGCCGCGAGAAGGCGATGGGCGTCAAGCTGTACCGCGATCATCGGGAGCTGCTGAAGGCGCATCCGGAGATCGAGGCGGTGGTCATCGCCGTGCCGTTGTGCGAGCACGCGCGGGTCGCCATCGACTGCCTGAAAAACGGCAAGCACGTGCTGACCGAGAAGCTGATGGCCCGCACGGTCGGCCAGTGCAAGGAGATGATTCGCGTCGCGCGGGAGAAGAATCTGCTGCTCGCGGTCGGGCATCAGCGGCACTACAACGTGCTGTACGACAACGCCAACGAACTGATCAAGAACGACCTGCTCGGCGACGTCAAGTTCATCCGGGCCCAATGGCACCGCAACAACAGCTTCCCCGGCCGCGACAGTTGGCGGAAGAAGGTCGACGCTCGCGACGCCGCCGGCTTCGCGCAACTGGCGAAGGATCTGGGCTTCGGCTCGGCCGACGAACTGATGGCGAAGGATCTCGGCTATCCGTCCGCGGACAAGCTCATCAACTGGCGGCTCTATCAGGCGACCGGCGCGGGGCTGATGGCGGAGCTCGGCAGCCACCAGCTCGATGCCGCCAGCATCTTCCTCGGCAAGGTCCAGCCGATCGCCTGTTACGGCTACGGCGGCAAGAACTTCTACGGCGTGAAGGGGATCGGCTCGCCCGACCAGCAGGCCGACGACCGCGAGATCGAGGACCACGTCTACATGACGTTCGAGTTCCCCGGCCCGCACTATGCCGAGGACCAGAACGACGTGGTCATCGTCACGTATTCGTCGATCAGCACCAACCGCATGGAGCCATACGGCGAGACCGTGTTCGGCAGCCGGGCCACGCTGATCATGAAGCAGGAGCAGGAGGCGATGCTGTACAAGGAAGCCAGCCCCGTCACCGGCGGAGGCGGGGCCGATCAGCGGTTGTACGTCCTCAACGGCAACGACGGCAAGCCGGCCCTCTCGGCGAGCGACAGCACCGGGCCGTCGAAAGCCTCCGCGGTCGCCGACATCGGCAAGGTCAGCCGCGGCTACACCGAGGAGATGGAGCACTTCGCGTACTGCCTCCGCAACAACATCCACGACACGCCCGCGAACGGCGGCCTGCGGTGCCCCGGCGAGCAGGGGATGAAAGACGCCATCATGGCGTTGACGTCGAACCTCGCCATGCAGCACAAGAAGCGGATCGTCTTCAAGGACGACTGGTTCGACCCGAACAAGGACGCGGTCCCGGAGAACGATCCGGAAGTCGTCGGGTAACTCCCGACTCGCCTCAGCGCGGCAAGAAGAGAAGACCCTCGAAACCGCAAGCGTGGCTGCGCACCCACGCTTGCGGTTTCGCGGTCTTCTCTTTTCTTCCGCTCTCTTCTTGAAGGTGTGAATCGCACACGGAAGCCCAGGGATTGCAATCCCTGGGCTTCTTTTGTTTGATGATGTCGAACATCCACATCCTGGAGCCTGCACGATGATCCACCGCGTTCTGACGTTATCCCTCGTGTGCATCGCCGGCTCGCTGTCCGCCGCGGAACCGCCCGCGACGCTGCACGGTCTGCCGCTGCTCTATCAGGACGATTTCCTGAATCCCGACACCGCCCGCTGGGAACCGAGCGATCCGAAGGCGTGGAAGCTCGCCGAGCAGGACGGCAACCCGATCTTCAACCAGTTCGCGCAGAGCAAGGTCGAGACGCCGGTCCGGTCGCCGTTCAACCGCTGCGTGCTGAAGGGCGTGATCGTCGGCGACTTCGTGCTCGACGTGAAGCTGCAATCCACCGCCCGCGACTATCCGCACCGCAGCCTGTGCCTGTTCTTCGGCTATCAGGACCCGGCCCACATGTACTACGTCCACTTCGGCCAGAAGACCGACGACCACGCCAACCAGATCTTCATTGTCAACAACGAGCCGCGGACGAAGATCTCGACCAAGACCACCGAGGGCACGCCGTGGGACAACGCATGGCACCACGCGCGGATCGTCCGCAAGGTGGAGTCGGGCGAAATCGCCGTCTACTTCGACGACATGGAGAAGCCGGTGATGACCGCCGTGGACAAGACGTTCGCGTGGGGCCAGGTCGGCATCGGCTCGTTCGACGACACGGGCAACTTCGACGACGTGCGGGTGTACGGCGTGAAGGTCAAGAAACCGTAGGCGCAACCACGAAACACACGAACGTCACGAATCACACCCCCTACCAAGCTGACGAGGTACGCCCGCAACTCGGCAGTACGCGAAGGATAAGGCATGACGACGAACCGGAACGGCAGTTTCGAGGGGAAGGTCGCGTTTGTAACCGGGGCCGCGAGCGGAATCGGCCGCGCGGCGGCCTTGGCGTTCGCCCGCGAGGGGGCCAGTGTGGTGGCCGCCGACGTGTCTGAACAGGGCAACCAGGAAACGCTTCGCCTGATCGAGGAGCAAGGTGGGCGGGCGGTCGCCGTCCGGTGCGACGTGACGCAGGCTGCGGACGTGAAGGCGGCGCTGGCCAAGGCCGTTGAGGCATTCGGGCGACTGGACTTCGCCTTCAACAACGCCGGCGTCGAACAGAAGAAACTGACCCCCCTTGCGGAACTGGACGAGGAGGAGTGGGACCGTATCCTCAACATCGATCTCCGCAGCGTCTTCCTGTGCATGAAGTATGAGATCCCGCTGATCCTCAAGCAGGGCGGCGGGGCGATCGTGAACACCTCCTCGGGCGCCGGGGTCGTCGGCATCAAAGGCAACCCCGCGTATACCGCCGCCAAGCACGGCGTAATCGGCCTCACCCGGTCGGCGGCCCTCGACTACGCCGCGCAGAACCTCCGCGTCAACGTCGTCTGCCCCGGGTACATCGACACGGCGATGATGGGTCGCTTCACCGGCGGCACACCCGAAGGGCGCGCGAAGGTGATCGCGGAGGAGCCGATCGGGCGGATGGGCACCCCCGAGGAGATCGCCGCGGCCGTCATCTGGCTCTGCTCGGATATGGCCGGCTTCGTCATCGGGCACGCCCTGGTCATCGACGGCGGCCAGACGGTGCAGTGACATTCGGCGGTAGTGCCTGACGCCGAACTAGGCGCTGCAGCAGACGGCGGGGCATGAATCGTTTCTGGGACTCATAGCTCACCGGTGCCCCGCCGCTGCTGAGCTTGGTCGTTCGGCTGCGGATGGCGTCGGGGTGCGAGGGCCGATGGCTACTCTGACGAGGTCCGCCCTCAACTCGGCAGCATGCGAAGGAGCAAGCCACCAAATCGGAGTCATGACATGCGATCTCACAACGACGATGCCGGCCAGGAACGCAGCCCCGAACCGCTGAGCCGGCGCGAGGTTCTGGGCGCGGGCTTGGCGGCGGCGCAGCTGATCGCGGGCGCGACCGCCGCAGCGCAGCCTCCGGAACCTATAAAGGGAAAAGACAAAATGAGAACCCGAAAGCTCGGCCGTCTGGAAGTCTCGGAACTTGGCTTCGGCAACATGGGCCTCAGCGGGGCTGGCGGCGGGTCACCCACCGCGACAGCCGCACGCGACACGACTGGGCCGAGGAGGTCCGGCAACTCCTGGACGAGGACGATCCGCAGGCCGA
>JAWXBB010000505.1:0-8953 GCA_034439795.1 Planctomycetaceae bacterium
GGTGAAGCCGCGGCGTGTGGTGGAAGACGCACTGTTCCGGGGCCGTTGCATGAATGAAGGTTCGGAGTGTGGGTGCCATGCTTGCAGCTTTGGGCAAGCATGGCTTCATCTGACTCACGCTCAAGACACATGCTCCCCCAAAGCTGCAAGCATGGCACCCACACTCCGAACCTTCATTCATGCAACGGCCCCGGAACAGTGCGTCTTCCACCACACGCCGCGGCTTCACCACGCCGCTGGTCGCGGGGGTGTTGTTGATTGCGATGCTGGGCCTGGCGCTCGTGCTCGATCGGCTGTGGCTGGAAGCCGCGCGGGTGGAGCTGACCACGACCGCCGAAGCTGCGGCCCTCGCCGCCGCCGGGCAGTTGGTTTCGGATGTGCGGCTGACGGAGCAGAATCCGCGGCAGGAACTGCTCAACGACGCCACTCATGCGGCCGTCGAGATCGCGCTGCAGAACCGCGTCGCCGGGCAACCGGTGATTCTCGACACGGCGTCCGACATCCGCTTCGGGCATCTCGTCGAAAACGCCGACACCGGCGAGACGCCGTTTCTGGAATCGCCGCAT
Organism: Planctomycetaceae bacterium; assembly: GCA_034439795.1. Classification (GTDB taxonomy): domain Bacteria; phylum Planctomycetota; class Planctomycetia; order Planctomycetales; family Planctomycetaceae; genus DSVQ01. The sequence goes on from JAWXBB010000505.1 coordinate 567, forward strand.
CTTCCCACGCAGGTCGTGGTCACCGCTCACCGCACGCGGTTTCGCGGCAACCCGGTGGCGTTGTTCCTCGGCGAACTGACGAACCAACCCGCGGGCGACGTCGTCGCCAAAGCCGGGGCGGGGCTGAGCAATCGCATCATCGGCGTCCGGCCGTTTGACGGCGCGACAGTGCCCGCCGTCCCGCTCGCCATCTGGCAGCGCGATCCGACCAATCAGCGGAAAGACACGTGGGACCACTGTATCGAGTCCCGCCAGGGACGCGATGAATACCGCTACGACGAGCGGACGCACTCCGTCATGCGCGGGGCCGACGACATTCCTGAGCTGACATTGAAGACCAGCCGCCGCGGCGGACCCAACGGCGACGCCAACGCGCTGCTGCTCGACATCGGCAGCGGATTTCGAGCCGAAGCGTTGTCGCGGCAGTTCGCCGACGGTTGGACCGCGGACGATCTCGCGCCGTGGGATGGCGAACTCCGCTTTCCGATCACGTTGCGCGGCCTGCCACAACTCGCCGGCGACGATCGCAACGCCCTCGAGCACCTGATCGGCGAGCAGCGCATCGCCGTGCTGTACTCCCGCGCGAAGTTCCCCGGCCGCGGCCCCGACTGCGATGCGACCTGCGAACGGCTGGTCGCCATCCGCGTGCTGAACGTCGCCGATCAGCCCAACGGCGCGTGTCACGTGACGGTGCAGCCGACCGTGCTGACCACCCGCACCGCAGTCCTGGCCACGGCGGCCGACGCAACGCAGGACATCGCCGCGAATCCGTACATCTATCGCCTGCAATTGACGCAATGACACGGAGCATGTGAACCGATGATCGCCGCATCCCCGACGACCGACCCGCGGCTGGCGTTTCAGCAGTTGAAGACGCGGCTGCATCGCCAGATGGTCGACGCCATCGACCTGTCCAAGGCGGGCGAAATGCCCGAGCGCGAACTCCGCGCGCAACTGCGGGCGCTCGCCGCGCACCTCTGTACTCAACAGGTGGTGCAGCTCTCGAACGATGACCGCGAGGTCATGGTTCGCGAGATCATGGACGAGATCTACGGCTTCGGCCCCATCGAAGCGCTGATGAACGACATCGACGTCAGCGACGTGCTGATCAACGGCCCGGACAGCGTGTTCGTCGAACGGAACGGCCTTCTGGAACGGGCCAACGTGCGGTTCGCCGGCGACGAGCATCTGCTGCAATTCATTCAACGCCTCGTCAGCAAGACCGGCCGCCGCATCGACGAAGTCTCGCCGATGGTCGACGCCAAACTGCCTGACGGCTCGCGCTTGAACGCGGTGATTCCGCCGCTCGCGCTGCGCGGCCCGACGGTGTCGATCCGCCGGTTCAAGAACCGGGCTGTGATCTTTGAGGACATGGTTCGCATGGCGAGCCTGACGCCGGAGATGGCCGATTTCCTGATCGCCTGCGTCCGCGGCCGGATGAACATCGTCATGTCGGGCGGCACCGGCGCGGGCAAGACCACGCTGCTCAACAACCTGAGCCGGTTCATTCCCGAATCGGAACGGGTCGTCACCATCGAGCAGACCGCCGAGTTGCAGTTGCAGCAGAAGGACGTCGTCGCGCTCGAAACCCGGCCGCCCAACGTCGAAGGCCGCGGCGAAATCACGCAGCGCGACCTGCTCAAGAACAGCCTGCGGATGCGGCCCGACCGCATCATCGTCGGCGAAGCCCGCGGCGGCGAAGTGCTCGACATGCTGCAGGCCATGAATACTGGCCACGACGGCTCGATGAGCACCATTCACTCCAACGACACCCGCGACGCCCTCGACCGCATGGAGTTGATGATCGCCTTGTCCGGCGTCGAATTGCCGACGCTCATCGCCCGGCAGTACATCGCCAACGCCGTGCAGATTCTGGTGCATATCGCCCGTCTCGCGACCGGCGAACGCAAGGTCGTCCGCATCTCGGAACTCGCCGGCTGCCAGGCCGGCACGTACCAGATCGAAGACATTTTCGTCTACCGCATGGCCGGCGTGGAAGACGGCCAGGCCCGCGGGGCGTTTTACGCGACGGGCTATGAGCCGCAGGTGCTGTCGCGGATGGCCGCGCGCGGCGTCGAGGTGCCGCAGGCACTGTTCGACGCGCGGGAGTTGGCGATTAAGACGGAGTATCGGGCGGCGTATTGAATTCCCAGCCCGGAGCGCAAGCGACGGCTGCCTTGGACGCCGTAGGGTGGGCCGAGTCTTCGAGTCCCACCACGTCGATGGTGACAGCATTGGTGGGACTCGAAGACTCGGCCCACCCTACGAAACTACGAAACTACGAAACTTGCTCTCATCGCTGTGAAATACGGAAACCGTCATGTCTGCTGCTTCTCCCATCCCTGTGATTCAGCCCCGGCCCGAATTCGCCGGCATCCTGAAGGAACGCAACGAATTCGGCACCGGACGCGGCGTCGACACCGGCGACCGCATCAACTCGTGGTTCGACACGCTGATGCTGCAATCCGGCTGGGAGCTTGCCCCGTCGGTCGTGCTGATGCTGTGCGCCTGTTCGGCGACCGCGCTGGGCGGGCTGATGTTCGTCATTCAGGAAAACCTGCTGACGACCGCCTTCGCCGCCATGATCGGGTTCATGATTCCCATCGTCGTCGCGCTGTTCGCCCGGTCGCGGAGGCAGACGCAGTTGATGCAGCAGTTGCCGCCGATGCTCGAAGAGCTCGGCCGGGCCGCGAAGACCGGCCGCAGCATCGAACAATGCCTGCGGATCGTGTCGGAAGACACTCCGGCCCCGCTGGGATCGGAGCTGCAACTGGCGACGCGCCGATTGCGAATGGGCGTCTCGCTGAAGGACGCGCTGCGCGATCTGCCGGAGCGCACCGGCCTGATGACGCTCAGCCTGATGTCCACCACGTTGACCGTGCAGCAGCAGACCGGCGGCGACCTGGTGACGGTGCTGAACCGGCTGTCGCGCACGATTCGCGACCGGCTGCTGTTCCTCGGCCGCTTAAGGGCGGCGACGGCGGCCAGCCGCGCGACCGCCACGTTGATGATCGTGCTGCCCCCCGCGGTGCTGGCGTTCTTCATCGCCCGCGACCCGGCGTACTTCCAGAACCTGATGGCCTCCGGCTGGGGACGCAACGCCACGCTCGCCGCGGTCGCCCTGGAAATCATCGGCGCGGTGTGGGTCATCCGCATCCTGAAAGACAGCGAACGGACGTGATCGACTTCCTTCACAGCCCCGAGCGCAAGCGAGGGCGTGCCTTGCGGGGATTATGAGGCTCGTTGAAAGATCTTGATGGATGGGCGCCATGCAACGCCGTTCACGAATTTGAGAGAAGGCCAAGAATGCTTATCCACAGATTTCACAGATGACGCAGATTCAAGACACAGGCATTCGCTTAGGTATGGATGTCTCGGTGCGATCCTCTGTTGAACTTCAATCTGCGGAATCTGTGGATAAGATCTTAGCCAGCCGATCAAATTCGTGAACGGCGCTGGGTGCCATGCTTGCAGCTTTGGGCAAGCATGGCTTCTGACTCTGCCTATTGAGCAAAGGCACATGCTTGCCCAAAGCTGCAAGCATGGCGCCCAAGGCAAGACCATTCCCTCGCTGGCGCTCGGGGCTGTGACCGCTGATCGACTTGCTCATTCACCCCCAAGGGGTTTCCGATGTTTCCGGCCTGGCTTCGATTGACGTTGTACATCGCGGCGGCGTTCGCGGGAGTCTGGCTGCTGTTCCGGCTGTGGCAGTCGCGCCGCGCGTCGAAACAGTACGTGCCGTGGCAGCGAAAGAAACCAATCGCGTCGCGCCCCGCTACAGTCGCAACGCCCACCGCGGTGAGGGCGATGTCCGTGGAATCCACGCCAGTGACTGCGCCCCAGATCGCATCGTCCGGTCAGTCGGCTCGGTCGGAGGCGGCCTCGTGGGAGCAGCAGACGCTGTTCGACCGCCAGCGCGAGGACAACCGGCTGCCGCGCGTGCTCGTTGAAGATCTTCCCATCGCCCGGCAGGATGATCTGGCGTATGGGGCGCTCACGCCGGTGTTCGCCTCGCTGATGCCCGAATCGGAGACGCGCCAGGAGGACGCGCGCCGCGAATTGCAGTCCGCCGGGTTTTACGCGCCGCACGCGCTGCAGAATTTCGCCGCCACGCGGTATCTGTTCACGATGGTTGGACTGATCGTCGCCGGCGTCGCGCTGCTGCTCGTGCCGCAGCAGTACGAATGGCTGGCCGTCACCGGCCTGATTGCCTTGCCGCTGTTGGGATGGGCGATCCCGCGACTGTACGTCCGCGGCAAGGCGGCCGACCGTCGCAGCGAGATCGAGCGCGGGATGCCCGACTTGCTCGACATGCTCAACATGTGCGTCAGCCAGGGCCTCACGATTCCCGACGCGCTCAAGCGGATTCTGCCCGACCTCCGCGGCCCGTACCCGGCCCTCGCTCAGGAATTGCGGATCGTGACCGAACAGGCCGCGATCGGCACGCTGCCGGTCGCGCTCGACAACTTCAGCCACCGCATCGACATTCCCGAAGTCCACTCGTTCGCCTCGCTGCTCACGCAGACGGAACGGATGGGGACGAGCATCTCCGAGGCCCTGGTGTCGTACAGCGATACGATGCGCGAAAGCCTGCAGCAACGGGCCGACGAAAAGGGAAACCGGGCGACGTTCAAGCTCCTGTTCCCAACGGTGCTGTGCCTGATGCCGGCGGTGTACCTGTTCCTGCTGGGACCGGCGATCATCGAGCTGTCGAACTTCTTCTACTCCGGCGGCCGCGACGCGCTCGACCAGGGTTCGGCGGTAATCGAGCGGATCAACCAGCAGCGGGCCCAGGGGCCGTTCCGCGACGCCGCGCCGTGAGCGAGGCGAGGTGATGGGTGGTCGGTGTTAGGTGGTCAAGTACGCCGAAGGCGTTCGATCCCACAGCCCAGGGTCGCGAGTCTGCGAGCGCACCCTGGGGACACGGCATCCGCGGCGCATCGACCCTGAAAGGGTCGCATCACCGGCGGCCTCAAGTCGTTATGAAACCCTTTCAGGGTATGGATTCATCCTCGATCGCCACCCAGGGTGCGCTCGCGGACTCGCGACCCTGGGCTGTGATATGAAACGCCTTCGGCGTAAACACCAAGTCGCGTAGTTCCGGTCCCATCGACCGGGAATGTGGAGTGGTCTCCAACCGCTGGCACGCCTCGGAGAGGCTGGTGGGACCGGCCCTACTAAATTGAGATATCGGGGCGTTCTCGTCGGTAGAATGGCGGGATGTCACGCACAGCCTCGACTCGCCGCGGCCTGCTTCGCGATCTGGCAATCGGGAGTACCGTTGGCCTAGTTGTGGCGGTGATGATCGGGGCGGTACTTGGTCACGTCCAAGGCGAACGGGAATATCGTCGCCGGATGATCGTGACGAACAGGCTCACAGCGAAGGGCGTGATAGTTCTACCAAAGACTCAACCGGCCGAATACCGGTTAGCGGCAATCCGATTATTTGCCCCCTGGGGCGCGGGACTGGGGGTCATCGGAGGATTCTGTAACTTCGTTCGCAGGCGACAACAGGAGTTGTCCGCGGTGGTTGAGACGCTGTCAGTCGTCGAGCCATTGCCGCGTTCGGTCCGCTGGTTCGCACCGTGGACGTGGACGCTGAGGAAACTCGCGTTTCCCTGTTTGCTCGCAAGTTGGCTTGGTGCGTTTGGTATTGCGACAACCATCTTCTTGGTCTTCGAGGAAACACCGCTACCCAGCAGCCCGATCTTGCTCTGGTCTGTCGAATTCGTTTATCTCGCGGCTGTCATCTGGTTTTTTGCAGCTCCGGTGGTCGGGCTGATCCTCCTGTTGTACTTTGTGCAGGAATATTTCCGACCGAGGCGCAACACCCTGAGCCACGGTGAGCATTGCCAGCCATCAACTCCGGATTCCATGCGCTAGTGCCATTCGTGGCTGCATTCCGAAACCCCCTTCCGGGGCCAAGCAGGAATCCTGCTTCGTCAATGGTTTCCCACCAACCGATCACCCACCACCCATCACCTTTGCTTCCCCCCCGCGAATCGGATATCACTACGCCATTCGTCCCTCCCTGCCAGGAACCCCGCGGATGACCGTCCGAGGCATTCGGGGCGCGACCAGCGTCACCGAGGACCGCCCCGAGCTGATTCTCGCCGCCACGCGCGAGCTGCTGGAAGAAGTGCTGCGGCTGAACGGCATCGGCGACTTCGACGACATCGGCTCGGCGGTGTTCACAACCACGCCCGACCTGACGTCCACCTTCCCCGCGGAAGCCGCCCGCTCGCTGGGGATGACGCTGGTGCCGCTGTTGTGCGCGTCGGAGATCGCGGTCCCCAACAGCCTGCCGCGCTGCATCCGCGTGCTGCTGCACGTGAACACGGCGAAGTCGCAGAAGGAAATCGTGCACGTTTATCTGCACGAGGCGAAGAAGCTGCGTCCGGACGTGTCGAGCGCCCAGTGACGTGAAACAGAAGCCGCATGGTCCCACCCCTGCGGATCTTCCGTTCATCGAAGAGAAGATCCGGGGGATGGGACCCCCCGGCTTCCGTTCTTTCTGCCACGTACCACCTCGACGACGTTATGATGGGCGGCGTGCCCTTACGGCCTCGTCGTTCGAGAAGGTCTGGGATCATGACCTCAACCCGCGTCGATCTCCGTCCGCTATTGATTGTCGTCATCGCCGCCGCTCTCGGCGGGCAGGCGTTGCTGTTCGCCGACGAAGTCGTCGAACGCGCCCTCGATCCGTCCGACCGCGAGCATTGGTCGTTTCAACCGGTGCGGCGGCCCGAAATCCGTCGGATCGACGGTGCGGCGACCGCCGTGCATCCCATCGACGCCTTTCTCGAAGTCCGCATGCGCGACGCGGGTCTGGCCGCCGTCGGGACCGCCGATCGCGCGACGTTGCTGCGGCGGCTCTGTTTCGATCTCACGGGGTTGCCTCCCACGATCGAGCAGCAGGACGCGTTCCTGGCCGATGCGTCGAACGAGGCGTATGACCGCTTGATCGACCGCTTGCTCGCCTCCCCGGCGTATGGCGAACGGTGGGCGCAGCACTGGCTCGATCTGGCCCGGTTCGCCGAGACCGACGGCTTCGAGCACGACAAAGTCCGCCCGGAGGCGTGGCGGTATCGCGACTGGGTGATCCGCGCGTTCAATGACGATCTGCCGTACGACGAGTTCGTCCGCCGGCAGATCGCGGGGGATGAATTGCACCCGGACAACGCCGACGCCGTGATCGCCACCGGTTTCCTGCTCTGCGGGCCGGACATGCCCGACATCAACGATCAGGACGAGCGCCGGCACACGGTGCTCAACGAGTTGACCGGCACCGTCGGGGCGGTGTTCCTCGGGCTGCCGCTCGGTTGTGCGCAGTGCCACGATCACAAGACCGACCCGGTCAGCCAGCACGACTTCTACCGCCTGCGGGCGTTCTTCGAGTCGGGGGACGTGTTCAAGGATCACCCGCTGCCGGTGAAGCAGCCGCCCCCTTCGCCGGAGGTCGCCACGCTCCGCGAGCAACGTCAGCAACTGGAAGACCTCGCCCGGCAACGGATCAAGGACCAGAACCCGGATCAGCAACCGTCGGCGGAGGACATCACCGCCGCCCTCACGGAAACGGAACGGGCCGAGCGGAAGTCCATCGACGCGAAGCTGAGCAAGTTGCCGAAGCCGCCGCCGATTCCGCAGGCCCGCGTGTTCTGGCCGGGAAAGGAGCGTCCCGCGCATCTGGCCATCCGGGGGGACTTCCGTCGCAAAGGGCCGACCGTTGAGCCGGCGTTTCTGAAGGTGCTGGAGACGGCGTCCTCCGACCGGAAGCTGTCCCGTGCAGACCTCGCCCAATGGCTCACGCGGCCCGATCACCCGCTGGCGATGCGGGTCATCGTCAATCGGTTGTGGCAATTTCATTTCGGCGAAGGACTGGTCCGCAGTCCGAGCGACTTCGGCCTTGGCGGCGCGGAGCCGTCGCATCCGGAACTGCTCGACTGGCTCGCCACGGAACTGCCGCGGCGCGGCTGGAGCCTGAAGGAGATGCACCGGTTGATCGTCACGTCCGCGGCCTACCGCCGGGCCGCGCGACCGGGATCGACGGAGAGCGATCGAACCGCTTGGCGGGCGCTCGTCGCGGCCGATCCGGACAATCGCCTGTGGGGCCGGATGTCGCCGCGACGGTTGGACGGCGAAGCGATCCGCGATGCGATGTTGTCGATCAGCGGCGAACTGAGCGAACGCCGCAACGGGCCCGGCGTGCGACCCCCTTTGCCCACGGAACTGGTCTCGACGTTGCTCAAGGGCCAATGGGATGTCTCGCCGAATGAGGAAGACCATCGCCGCCGCAGCGTCTATCTGTTCGTGCGGCGGAATTTGCGTTATCCGCTGTTCGAGGTCTTCGACCGGCCCGACACCAACGCCAGTTGCGATCAACGGAC
>JAWXBB010000506.1:0-3422 GCA_034439795.1 Planctomycetaceae bacterium
ATTTCGTGCTGTCGCCGCTTGAAGCCGACGGGTGGACGCCGTCGCCGGAGGCCGACAAGACCACGCTGATCCGCCGCGCGTCGCTCGATCTGATCGGGTTGCCGCCGTCGATTGAGGATGTGGAAGCATTCCTCGCCGATGACCGCCCGGATGCGTTCGAGCGGCTGGTGGACCGGCTGCTGACTTCGCCGCGGTATGGCGAACGGTGGGCGCGGGAATGGCTCGATCTGGCCCGGTACGCCGACACGAACGGTTACGAAAAGGACCGGCCGCGTTCGATCTGGCTGTACCGCGACTGGGTGATTCGGGCGCTCAATGCCGATCTGTCCTACGACCGGTTCACCGTCGAGCAACTGGCGGGGGACTTGTTGCCGAACGCGACGCTGGACCAGCGGATCGCGACGGGGTTTCATCGCAACACGATGCTCAACGAAGAGGGGGGCATCGACCCGCTCGAATTCCGGTTCCACGCCATGACCGACCGGCTGGCAACGACCGGCGCGGTCTGGCTGGGACTGACGGTCGGGTGCGCCCAATGCCACACGCACAAGTACGACCCGATCGCACACCACGATTACTATCGGCTGCTGGCGTGCCTCAACAATACGGACGAGCCGGAGATCGAAGTTCCCGTCGCGGACATCGTCGCGCGGCGGAAAACGATCGAGGCCGACATCGCCGCGCGCGAGACTGACTTGCCGAAACGATTTCCGCCGCTGGAGGCGTGGACGTGGGAGACGGCGCGATTGGTCGAAGCGTCGTCGGCCCAGGGGGCGACGCTGACCGTGCTGCCGGATGAATCGGTCCTCGTCTCCGGTCCGTCGCCGCAGACCGACACGTACACGCTGGTCATCGAGACCACCGCCACGGAAGTCGCGGGGCTCAAGCTGGAGGCGCTGACGGACGACTCGCTCGGCGGGAAGGGGCCGGGCCGCACGCCGCACGGCAATTTCGTGCTGTCCGAGTTGCAGGCCGACGTCGCGGGGCCGGGGACTGCCGTCACGCCGTTGATGTTCCAGACCGCGACGGCTGATTTCTCGCAGGATCAGTTCCCCGCCGCGAAGGCCGTGGACGGACAGGCGGACACCGGCTGGGCCATTCAGGGCGACGGGAAGTGGAACGTCGCCCGTTCGCTCACGGCGAAGTTCAACCGGACGATGCGCACGCAGGGGGTCGCACGATGGACCATCCGCCTGGAGCAGAACCACGGCCAGCAGCACACGCTCGGCCGGTTCCGGGTCTCGCTGGGCCGGATCACCGACAGCCGCCCGGTCGCCGTCCGCCGGCAGACGCATCTCGATCAGAAGTTCCACGAATGGCTGAAGGCCCGCAGCGCTGAATCCATCGACTGGAAAGTCGTCCGTCCCGAACGCTGGACCACGACGTTGCCGCGGTTGGAACTCTTAGACGACGGATCGCTGCTGGCCTCCGGCGATCAGACGAAGCGCGACGTTTACGACGTGACCTTTGGCCCCGAGGTCAGCGGCGCGACGGCGATCCGGCTGGAAGCCATTCCCGACGAGCGGCTGCCGAAGCGCGGGCCGGGCCACGTCTACTACGAAGGCCCGCTCGGCGATTTTTTCCTGAGCGAACTGCAATGGGAGACCAACGGGCAGCCGCGGTCGATCAAGGATGCGCATCAGACGTATGCCAGCGGACCGCATTTCGCCGGCAACGCCATCGACGGCAGTCCGCTGACGGGTTGGATGATCAACGGCGCTCAAGGGCAGTTGCACGTCGCGGTGTTCCGATTCGTAGAGCCGTTGCCCGCGGCGCCCGCGCATCGCTTGCGGATGATCTTCGAAAAGCACTACGCCGCCGGGTTGGGCCGGTTCCGCGTGTCGGTCACCTCCGATCCCAAGGCGGCGACAAGTCCCGCAATGCTGACGGAGACGGAGTCTCTGCTGACCATTCCGAATGCTGATCGAACGCCGGTCCAGCGCGCGGCCTTGTTGCGGGCATTCTGTGCGGTCTCACCGGACCTGGCTTCCGAGCGGCAATCCATCGACCAGCTCCACCGCCAGTTGCCCGAACTGCCGACCACGCTCGTGATGACCGAGCGGCCGCGCGACAATCCCCGCGGCACGCAACTCCACAAGCGCGGCGAATTCCTGCAACCGCTGGAACCGGTGTCCGCCGGCGTGCCCGGTTTTCTGCACCATTTGCCGGACGGTGTCTCCGCCAACCGCCTCACGTTTGCCGAATGGCTGGTGGACGAACGGAACCCGCTCGTCGGCCGGGTGACGGTGAATCGGCACTGGGGGGCGTTCTTCGGCCGCGGGCTGGTCCGCACGACGGAAGACTTCGGCTATCAGGGGGAGCCGCCGACGCATCCGCAACTCCTCGACTGGCTCGCCGTGGAGTTCCCGCGCCGCGGGTGGTCGATCAAGGAGCTGCACCGGTTGATCGTCACCAGCGCGACGTACCGGCAGTCGTCGCGCGTCACGCCGGAGATGGTCGAGTTGGACCCGCTCAACAAACGGCTGGCGCGCGGCCCGCGGGGACGGCTCGATGCGGAACTCGTCCGCGACGTGCTGTTGGAGACTGCGGGCCTCTTGTCCGATAAGCAACTCGGACCGAGCGTGTATCCTCCGCAACCGCAGAGCGTGACGACGGAAGGGGCTTACGGCCGGCTGGCCTGGAACGTCAGCCCCGGCGAGGACCGCTACCGCCGCGGTTTGTACACGTTCGCCAAGCGGACGGCCCCGTATGCGATGTTCCTTACGTTCGACGGCCCCAGCGGCGAGGCCTGCGTCCCCCGCCGCGAAACCTCCAATACGCCGCTGCAGGCGCTGACGTTGCTCAACGACGCGGTGTTCATGGAGACCGCCCAGGCCCTCGGCCGCGACTTCGCCGCACTACCGGGTTCCGACGCCGACCGCTTGCGGACGCTGTTTCGCCGCTGCCTGATCCGCAACCCGGTGGATGACGAGTTGGCGCTGCTTATGAAGTTCCATCAGGCCCAGCAGCAACGGTTGTCGAGCGGCGAACTGAAGGCTGCCGACATCGCCGGCGGCGATCACCCGCACGTCGCCGAGCAGGCCGCGTGGACGATCACCGCCCGGGCGCTGCTGAATCTTGACGAGACGATCACCAAGGAATGACGACCATGTCCGCGAACATCGCCCGGCGGCAATTCTTCGGCGACTGCGGTGTCGGCGTCGGCAAGATCGCGCTCGCGTCGCTGCTGACGAACGCGCTCCAGCCACGGACATCCCACGCCGAGCCGCTCGCGGCTAAGCCGTCTTTGTATCGTCCGACCGCGAAGGCCGTCATTCACCTCTTCATGGCGGGCGCCCCGAGCCAGCTCGACCTGTTCGACAACAAGCCGACGCTCAAAGCCTACGAGGGGAAGCCGATCCCGCCGGCGGCCGTCGGCCGCCAGCGGTATGCGTTCATCCGGCCCGATGCCAACTGCCTGG
>JAWXBB010000507.1:0-4551 GCA_034439795.1 Planctomycetaceae bacterium
ACCAGATCGTTCTTGTTCTCGAAGGAAGAATCTTCACCAACGGAGTACTGCAGAACGCCGCCTGATTCAGAACCCTGGAACACAACTCTTGACAATAACTCTTGACAAAATAACTCCTTCTGGGCGGGTGACCGCTACACAATGATTATGCAGCGCGGGTTCGGTCTCGGCCGTCTTCATCATCTTGCGTCGCAGGCAGCGCGGGAGCGCGTCGTCCACGCGGCCTTAGTCGCTGGCTTTCGCCATTTCGATGTCGCACCCACGTACGGCGACGGCATGACGGAATGCGAGATCGGGCGCATTGTTGGTTCGCGTCGCCACGAAATAAGTATTACCACTAAGTTTGGGATCCCTTTCCGGCCAATCGGCGAGTTGCCTACTTCCCTGTACCTGGGAATCCGCGCGGCTGGTAAAATATGTCGGACATCTTTCGGAGCCAACTACCGCCAGCGCGACTTCTCGCCGCGGGCTCTTGTCAGTAGCCTCGAACAATCGCTTCGCCGTCTCCGAAAGGACTATATCGATTGCTTCTTGATTCATGAGCCGCTGGCGCTCGACGAGTTCAGTCGCTTGGAGTCAACATGGGAAGAACTTCGGCGGCAGCAGGCTCGGGGTACAATTCTTCGATTTGGAGTTTCGGGCGACGCCGAAACGGTGGTCGCCGCGGACCGTGACGGGTATATTCCTGCGGATGCGGTCCGAATGATTCCTTTGGGAGACCTGGCCTGCTCACTTCCCGTCGAATGGTATGAGCGTCGCGATGTGTTCGTATTCAACATCGTGAAGCACCTGCGACGAGTGCTAGGCGAGGGTAGATTCGACACTCACTTTCTTGTGGAACAAGTAAGAAACGCCGTGCCTCGCGCATGGCCAATCTTCGCGACTAACAGAGTCGACGAGATAGAGAGGCTCGGAACTGTTCTTGCTGAACGCCAACCCACGTCTTCTGGGATACTTTGCGAGCCAGCGTCCACAATGCATCAGAGCCCCGCCTCTCTCCGTGATCCCGTGGAATGCGACCGTGATAACGTTTTCGATGTATGCATTATCGGGGCGGGGGCAGCCGGGCTTGTTTTGGCTGAGCTTCTCTCCGCCGACCCCTCGCATCCTATGCGTATTTGTCTTTTGGAGGCTGGCCCAGAGCGATTCCACGATCGCAAGGAACCGTTTTCCGTTCACAGCCTGATGAAGGAGCATCTTGGCGTTAATGAAGGCCGAGTGACGGCTTTCGGCGGCGCGACAAACACGTGGGGTGGTGGCTTGATTCGGCTCTCTGAGGCTGACTTCGACCCATTGGTTGGCCGACCAGATACGGCCTGGCCGATGTCGTACGCATCGATGATTCCGCACTACGAGGCAGTTGAGTGGCTGTTCGGATTTTCTCCAATGGGCGAGGGGCCAGAGAACATCTTCTTTGAAGATATTATTGACACCGCGGCGCTGCGGGTTAGGCGTCGAGAGGTGCCTGTACTCCCCTTCCGCGGCAAGAACTTTGGGCAGCGCTTCGGGCCGAGGCTTAGGTTGCGCAGCAATGTCAAAATCTTGTGTAATGCATCGATCGCACGAATTCATTCTGGGGCGAGCGGTATTTCGCATTTGGATGTCACTGTGAAAGGCGCGTCACCGATACGGATCGTCGCTCGCCGATTCGTCATTGCCGCCGGCATTGTGAATTCAACTCTTCTAGCGCGCCGTGTTCTCGTGGCCAGTGGTCTGACCAATGAAGTGGCGAAAGTCGGCAAGTATTTCCACGATCACCTATCTCTTGCAATTGCTCGCCTTCACCCCAGGTCCCAGTGGGAGTTCTCGAGGCGGTTCGGCTACAAGTTTGAGCGAGGAGTAATGCTCGGTGAACACTTTGATATTGAGACGGTGGGTGAGCGTTGGCCGGGCGCTTTCCTTCACCTTGCGTTTGATATGTCGACTTCTTCGGTTCTCAGGCCAGTGCGGTTAATTCTTAATGCTATCCAGCGGCGGAGCGTGTTCTGCAATGTCGGTTTAACGCTGAGGGATATACCCGGAATGGTCATCGGGCTTCCACGGCTTGCGATTATGCGATACCTATTTGGTAGGCTCTACCTCGACTCTGGAACGCGTATCCTCGCGATGCTTGATCTCGAGCAGATTCCCGAAGAGTCGTGGAGACTGGACTGGTGTGACGACGTATCGACTGTGGGATGGGATGCGTCGCCTGCTGATTCGGCAATTGCGTGTGCGTACATGCCAACGTGCATACGTATCCTTGATAAGCTACGGGTGGAATCACATTTTGAGGTAGAAATGCTGGTTCCCGATCCAGCCACAAACCCGGCCGGGTTTGTGGCTGAGTTCAGGCGCGAGGCTAAGGATACTTTCCATAGTGCCGGGGGGCTTCGGATGGGACTGGCCGCCGATGCACTCGTTGATTCGGAGTTGCGTCTGCGAGGGGTTGCCAACACGCACGTCCTGTCTGCCGCTGTGTTTCCAAGGATAGGGACATCCAACCCGACGTTGACGATTCTGGCGTTGGGTCATCGTCTTGCCGAGTTCCTGAAGAATGAACCGGGGTGCTTGCGTACGCCCCATGCTTCGGCCAGCGATTGAGCGTGCAGCGAATCGGTGATGTCTCATGCTCGTTCCCGAACGCCGATCACGCGGGCTGGATTGCCGCATACGATGACCCCAGGCGGCACATCGCGGGTAACGACCGCCCGTGCGCCCACTACGGCGTTGTCTCCTACGCGAACGCCGGGGCCGATGAAGGCCTCCGCCGCAATCCAGACACCGCTCCCGATTACTATCTCTGGTCGCAAGAGCGGCATCGAGGGGTTCCGGTAGTCGTGTGTTCCGGCACAAAGGTGAACTCGTTGAGATATAACTGTATGCTGGCCGATGCGGACACGACCGAGGTTATAAACAATGCAGCCGTCTCCGAGTGACGACCACTCACCGATCTCAAAAAGCCATGGATTTACGATCATGACGCTGCGTCGGATGGTAACGTGCGGACCGATAATACTTCCAAAGGCTTTTGCAACTGCACATCGCAGGAAGGACAATGCTCGGCTTGGGGGACAAGGGAAAACGAGAGCCCGCGATACTGTCCACGCAAGCCGTCTGAGATACTCTTGTGCAGTGTATGGGTATGGAACACTAGTGTCAAACCTATGGAATATCCCCGATGCGATAGTGCACTTATTCGTGGTGTCTTCGGTTGCTTTGTCGTGGTTCATTGTCAGTCTGAGAGTTAGCGGGAGGGAGGTCTCTGCGGGCGGATGGTTAAAGAACACCCTTGCCGGCTTTTACGGGCGAGGGCGCGGTCGTCGGTATGTTCGTAGCGGAATCGGTGGTTCACAGTCAGGTTTTGACACCATCAATGATCAGCGAGCGTTGCTTGATGACGTATTGAAGCGACTGGACCATGTGAGGATCGGCGCACGGGCCGCACTCGAAATCCAGGGATGCGGGATCGCGATCAACGAAGGTTCCGTTTCGGTCGCAATATCGGATCGGCACTGGCCGCAGGCCCGCGCATTCTAGCGCTTGCGCGAGCATATAGACGGACCATCGCGTCTTGTGCTTGCGCGGATCGGTGAAGGGCAGCCGCCCGAACGGGAAGCCCACCGGCTCCGGTTTCTCGTAGGTCCGCAGGTCGGCATCCGGAACCACAGTTCGAATAACCCCGCCGCGCTTCAGCGTCCGCGCGCACTCGCGCATTAGCGACACCGCCTCGTCCAGAAATAGATGCTCGAAGAAGTGCTCTGAGAAGATGAAACCGAGCGAGTTGTCATCGAATGTCAGCCGATCGCCGCGACGGAAGAACCACTCCTGAAAATTTGTGGCCTCGTAGTATCCGGCCACCAACGAAGGATCGGCTGTGAGCTCCCGTCGCGAAAATAGTCGCTGGCCAATCCCCACGACAATCATCCGCAGCGGGTATTGGCGGAGGTAGTAGCGGAAAGTGCGAGGCGTCATGTCGGGGCCGTCCCCGAAATTCATCCACGACTTGTCGAGAAACCAGCTGCGCACATCAGCGGGAAGCTTTTCCAGTCGAGAAGTGCCAATCTGAAGCCGTGTGACGGTCATGACGCTATCTCCGAGCAAACTCTCTGTGATCCGCTTCAGCGGCGATGATGCAGTCTACCACGGCAGCTTTCAGCCGCGAGTCTGGCCCGCCCGAGATGATGAGGCCTCGACTCAGTGGGCGTGACCGTGTCTTGGCTCAGCGTGAACTGGAATCTGGCGGTCGTGATATTCTCATGATCGGCGAGCCGCAGGTTCCCTATAGCCCTGGAGTGAAATCCTCCCAGGGGACGATTAGCATTCCTCCTGCCCAGGCAGATGGCAAAATTAGACTGAAGCAAAGCATCCCAGCCGTCGGTTTCGGATATTGGGCTGCGTTGGATATCCTGATCCAGTTGGCATAAAGGTCGACCGCCCTTTGGGCGAGGAGACTTTCGATAACGACGAGATCGACACACACGTATGGCAGCGGCAACACAACAGAGCAGCGAGAAGGCGACGCTGAGCGGGCGTTCGCAGGACATAGCGATCGCACTGCTGGTGGCATGC
>JAWXBB010000508.1:0-11821 GCA_034439795.1 Planctomycetaceae bacterium
AGGAGGAACATCGGGTCGAACAGCATCCCGACTGAGACGAAGAACAGGACGGCGAAGGCGTCGCGCATCGGCAATGCCTCGGACGCCGCCCGGGCGGCGAAGTCCGACCGCCCGACGACCATCCCCGCCAGAAACGCGCCGAGCGCCATCGACACGCCAAACAGCTTCGCCGCGCTCACGGCCATTCCCAACGCGACGACCAGCACGGTCAGCGTGAACAACTCGCGCGACCGCGTCGCCGCCACATGTCCCAGCAGCCACGGCAGCAACCGTCCGCCCGCGAACACGATGAACACAATCAAGAGGCCGATCTTCGCCAGCGACAGCAGCAACGCAATTGCGACGTTGCCTCCCTCGGCGGCGTCACCGGGAAACAGCACCGGCAGCAGGACCAGCACCAGCACGGTGAACAGGTCTTCGACGATCAGCCAGCCGACGGCGATGTGCCCCGTCGGCGTCTGCAGGTCGTTGTTGTCGACCAGCACCCGCAGCAGCACGACCGTGCTGGCGACCGAAATCGCAAGACCGAACACCAGTCCCGCCGACCAGCCCCAGCCGAACGCCCACGCCACGAGGCAGCCCAGCAGCGTCGCCAGCACGCTTTGCCCGACCGCACCCGGAATGGCAATCCGACGGACGGCGAGCAGTTGATCGAAATGGAAGTGCAGCCCGACGCCGAACATCAGCAGGATCACGCCGATCTCGGCCAACTGATCGGCCAGCTCGCGGTTGGCGACGAACCCGGGCGTGCTCGGCCCGACGGCGATCCCCGCCAGCAAATACCCCACCAGCGGCGACAGACCGAGGCGGTGCGTGATGTACCCCAGCACCAGCGCGCCCGTCAGTCCGCCCGTCAGCGTCAGGATCAGATCGAGATTGTGCATTGGCCCATGCTACAAGACGGGCGCGGATGCCTCCACCCGCGCCGGAGAATGGCTTTCGCGCACAGTCGCTCAGCGAAGATGAGCGTCTGGTGTGCCACGGCCGTGTCGGCCGTGCGCGAGTTCCCGGCGGGTTGTGAAGTGAGCGTGTTGGGTGCCATGCTTGCAGCTTTGGGCAAGCATGTCTTTCGTGAATCGGAAGCCAATCACAGGCTTGCCCAAAGCTGCAAGCATGGCACCCGGCGGTGTTTGAGCCGGATGTGAAGTGGATCCGCGGGGGTGGAACCCCGCGCCTTCTGAAAGCAGAGAACGCCGCCGATGTGGGCCTCGGCGGCGTTCTCAGATCAATCGTTGCGAGCCGGCGTTACTCGTCGCTGAGCGAGAAGCCCATGAAGAAGGCGCCGTTCTCGTCGGGAATGGCGTAGCTCACGGTCGGCCTCAGGTACTTCTGGATGACGCTGAAGTCGGGCAGCGTGCTGAGGTCGATGCCTTCCAACTGGTCGTTGTCCTGCTTCTTGAGCAGGTCGTAGGCCGCTTTGAACTGCGCGTCCTGCTTCTGGAAGGTGAGCATCGAAGACTTCTTCGGCAGGTGCTTGACGAACGCCTTGTAGGCGGCGGAGTTGGCGAGCGAATTCGCCGACTTGCCGCGGACGCGGCTCTCGACCGTCGCCGGATTGGTCGAAACGACCAGCGCGTCACCCACGACGGCGACCGCGACGGTCAGTTGGTCGGCGGGGATGTCGTAGACGGTCACGCCCTCGAACTGGCGGGCCTTGCCGGGGAAACCGTCGGACTTGGCGGCCTTGGCGAGCGTTTTCTGCATCGCGGCGGCGTCTTTGATGGCGATCGAGAACGTCATCGGTGGAACGGGCGGAGCGTCGTCGGAGACATCCGCGGGCGCCATCGTGACGATCTGCATCTTGCCGGAGAGGTTGTCGAGAATGTCGTTCTTGACGTGAATGCCGGGGCCGTCTTCAGCGGCGGAGAAGTTATCGATCACTTTGCCCAGCGAGCCCGGACCCAGGAACGAATCGTAGACGGACTCGACCGACAGGTACGCCTCTTCGACGTTCCAGTTGAGGCCCATGTACATGGCGGCGTCGGCCGGCACCCATGCGGGGGGAACCTGCTCGACGGCGGGGAAGTTGAACACGCCCAGCACGCCCGAGGCCGGTTGCTCGACATACGCGAACGTCTTGCTGACGTAGTCGTAGTCCTCGACGCCGACGTCCATCGTGCCGCCGAAGGCATCCAGGCGATCGAGCCCGAGGACCGGGATGAAGCCCAGCGCCATGCTGGCCTGGGGAACCATGCTGACGGTGGCCTGCACGAGACCGATCGGATTGACGTACCACTTGAAGACCGCGGATTCTTCGCCGGTGTCGCACTTCTCCATGATGTACGCGAAGACTTCCTGGTCGGCGAGGCTGGTC
Source organism: Planctomycetaceae bacterium (assembly GCA_034439795.1). Taxonomy (GTDB): domain Bacteria; phylum Planctomycetota; class Planctomycetia; order Planctomycetales; family Planctomycetaceae; genus DSVQ01. Next base: position 2,315 of record JAWXBB010000508.1, read on the forward strand.
TTGGCGTCGCCGTTCCAGCGCTCGATCACCGACTTGATCGCGGCGAGGTCGGTCGCCAGCACGAAGTATCCCTCGTCGGTGAAGTAGCACAGCGTCTTCAGCGGGTTGTCCTTGCCGCCGGCGAGCTTATAGACTTCGACTTCGAGGTCGCCCACCATCTGCGTGGAGTGTTCGGCGCCGTTTTCGGTGAGGGCCGCGTCCATCTTCTCAATGAGCTTGTCGGCGACTTCGTCGTTGTCCGCATAGTCGATCATCAGCACGCCGTTGAGCTTCCGCGCGGGCTTCTCAACCAGTGCGATGGTGATCTCGCCCTGCGGCAATTCGAGCAGGTCTGTGAACGAGACGCCGATTTCCTCCTTCAGGTTGGCCGAATGCTCTTCGTACTTGGCCTTGAGCTGGTCGATGAACGGCTTGAGCTGCGGATCGGCATACATCTTGCCGCCGGTCGAGGCGGACATCCGCTCGCTGAGCGCGGGGATGTCGGGCGCCGAGATCATCAGCAGCGTTTCGGGAGGCAGCAGCGCCTCGCCGTAGACTTCTTCGTCCTGCGACCACACCCGACCCGTTGGGTACAGGGCGGTCATGACGGCGAACACCAACATCAACTTGCGCATGGAACGGTCCAATCCCTCTCTAGGCTAACCTCGGAACGCCGGCACGGACGTCAAAGACCGTCAAGGACTCTGTTCCGGCCCCCTCTCCCCCGAAGCGGGGGCGAGGGGACCAATCAGAAATCAATTCCTTGACAGATCCTGACTCGCAACGCCGTCGTTTTTGCACGCGACGACGGCAACCGTGACGCCGTCGCGCTGATATCTTGACCAGTTGACAGCGCGGCGACAATCCCCCGCTGACGACATTTCCGCCGGGTGCGCCTACCTTTCAGCCGGCTCGCGGGTTTCACCGACTCGTGGCGGGCGGCTGTTTCGCCGCCGGAGTCTCGGTCGCCGCGGCTTTTCGCCGCGGGGGATCGAGATATCGGAATCCGCTGTTGGCATTGTTTCGATCAAAAGCAAAGGCCTCGTGATGCTCCAGGAACAATTTGAGATACGACACCGGAATCGCGAAGCCCAGCCCCTCGGCATGGAGCAGTTTCATGTTGGTCACGCCGATGACCTCCCCCCGCGCGTTGAACAGCGGTCCGCCGCTGTTGCCGGGGTTGATGTCGGCCGTCGTCTGGATGTAGACCAACCCCTTCACGTTGCGGTTTTTGGTGCTGATGATCCCCTGCGAAATCGACCGGACCAGCCCCAAAGGGTTGCCGATGGCGAACACGTCTTCGCCATTCTGCAGGTTGTCTTCCCGAGCGAGGTAGACCGGTTTGAACGGCAGCCCCGGCTGTTGCGGTAACTGCAACAACGCCAGATCGAAGTACGGGTTGAGGGCCACGATCCGCACGTCGTCAATCCGCTGCCGGCTGAACTCGCCCGTCGCGCCGCGGGTGAACAGCGTGGCGGCGATGCGGGTCTCCTTCTCGACGACGTGATAATTCGTCACACAGAAACCGGACTCGTGCACCAGAAACCCGGACCCGAGGCCGCTCGGCGTCTGGATCAGCACCACCCCCTCGCCGAACTGCTCCGACAACTCGCGAATCGACTTCCGCGGCAGTTCCGCTTCGCGGTAGAGCTGGTGCTCGCGGACCGGCGAGTTCGGCGTTGCGACGGCGGCGGTCACCTCGGCAACCCGGGAGGCGATCTGCGCCACCGGCACGCGGATGACGTCGATGCCGATGTCGACATAAATGGCGTCCGGCTGCTCCTTCAGCACATCCCCTTCGAGACTGTGCCCGGTCTTGAGCCGGATGACTTCCGCGTCGACTGCCAACGGAGCAATCATCAAGAGCGCCGCCGACAGCGTCCAAACATTGTGCCGCATGGAGTGTCTCCCGCTTCGATCCGATGCTGGATCGGAATTTCGTGTCCTGTAGCCTACGCCGCCTGGAGGAAAATGAGAAGCGGCCATGCGTCCGCGAAACGGGAAGCCGGGCTTGAGTCCGCCCGGCGGCGATGCGATGCTGAAGTCTTCGGAATTTGGGCGGTCGGCGGTCGCAAATCCTCGGAGGACCGCCGCGGGAGAGTGGGATGTCGCGGATTCACGTCGAATGCCCCGATTGTAAGGGGTTCTTCGATGTCAAAGCCATGCGGGCCGGGCATCGCGTGCAGTGCAAACTCTGCGGCAGCGTCGTCCGAGTGCCCGAGAAGAGTGAATCGCCGTTGGAAGCGGCTCGCGACGAGGCCGCCGCCGAAACCCGCACGGTTCTGAAACGGCGGTCGTTCACGGACGACGGCGACCCGATTTACGACGACATTTTCGACGACACGTCCGAAGTCAGCGCCCGCAGCCGGTCCATGAAGCTGCCCCGGCTGCCGGTGTCGCGACAGACGCTGCTGCTGATCGGCGCGGGGCTGATTGTGCTGCTCGCCATTTATGTGGCGTTCCAGGCCGGACGCAGCAGCGCCCCCGTGACGATGCCGCCTGCTCCCGTGGTGCCCATCGCACCGCAGCCGTGAGGCCACCACCCGCCAGGGATCGTCGGGGTGAGCCTCGCGGACTCGACTGCACCCTACAAGACAAATCCCCCCGACGCCGCGTCAGTTCGGTTTCCCGGCGCGTGTCGAACCGGTAGCATCGCTCGCTCGAACAAAGTGTCCCGGACGCTGGAAGCGTCCGGGACACTGGCTCCCCAGCGCGAGATCCCCCGTTGACTGCCGCCGACCATCGCCCCGCGTCTACGCTCAGCCTGTGGGACGCCGTCAGCCTGATCGTGGGGATCGTCGTCGGCGTGTCGATCTACGAGGCGCCGCCGTTGATCTTTGCGAATTCTCCCTCGCCGTTTGCCGGATTGGGATTCTGGTTCCTGGGCGGCATGATTTCATTCGTCGGGGCGCTCATCTATGCGGAACTGGCCACGACCTATCCGCGCTGCGGCGGCGAATACAATTACCTCACCCGCGCGTATGGACCGTGGCTGGGGTTTCTGTTCGCGTGGGGGCAACTGGTCATCATCCAGACCGGCAGCATCGGCGCGATGGCGTACATCTTCGCCGGCTATGCCATCAAGTTCCTCGGCAGCTATACAGACGATGTCCCCGCATTGACCGTTGATGCGCTCCCCTGGCTGGCGACACTGGCCGTCGTGTCACTGACGACGATCAACCTGCTCGGACTGCGGGCCGGGGCACGCGTCCAGAATACTTTGACAATCGTCAAGATCGTGGGATTGACGGCCATCGTCGTCGCGGGTTTCACCGCCGGCAGCGGCGATCCGTGGACGGCGACCCCGTCATCCGGCGGTGGGCCCGGTTGGACGCTAGCCGTGGTCCTCGTGCTCTATGCCTACGGCGGGTGGAGCGACGCCGCGTTCGTCGCCGCCGAAGTCCGCGACGTCAACCGCAACGTGCCCCGCGCGTTGTTGCTGGGCATGGGGCTGATCACCGTCGCGTATCTCGTCATCAACCTGGCGTATCTGTACGGACTCGGCGCCGACGGCCTGATCGCCTCGCAACAACCGGCGGCCGATGTGCTGAAGCAACTCTGCGGTCCGGTCGGCGAACGACTGATGAGCGGACTGGTGGTGGCGTCGGCCCTGGGGGGCATGAACGGCCTGATTCTCTCGGCCTCGCGCGTGCATGTCATGCTCGGACAGGATTACCGCTTGTTCGCGTGGCTGGGGCAGTGGAGCCGGAATGGAGCGCCGTGGACGTCGCTGCTGCTCCAGGCCGCGGTGACCATCGCCATGATCTTAACGGTCGGAACGGAGGCGGGCCGGCAGGCGATTGACTTTGGCGTCCACGCTGTCGGATTGCCCGCCATCGGTTGGGCCGAATATCGCGGCGGGTTTTCAACGCTGGTGGCTGGCTCGGCCCCGGCGTTCTGGTTGTTCTTCCTGCTGAACGCCGTCGGATTTCTCATTCTCCGCGTTCGCGACGCCGACCGCCCGCGGCCATTCCGCGTGCCCGGCTCGCCGGTGACGCCGCTGATCTTCATCGCCGCGTGCGGGTTCATGTTGTACTCGGCGGCCGACTATGCCAAAACATTGACCCCGGTGATGGCCGTGCCGCTCCTCTGCGGCGTGCCGGTGTACCTGCTTTGTCGGGGGTACGAAGCTATTGAGAAACGGTCACGAAATGAACTCTGACCCCCTCGCCCGCCGCTTCGGTGGGAGAGGGTCGGGGTGAGGGTGTATTCTGGATTTCTGACTTCCACGATCGCCGCAGGAGAAAGCCAAAGGCACCCTCACCCTAGCCCTCTCCCACCGAAGCGGCGGGCGAGGGGACCAGATGGGAACCAATTCTCCGACCGTAACTCTGAAAGCGGATTCGATGTTCCATCGCAGTTCTGTCCGGTTCGTAATGTGTCTCGCGGGCTGTCTGGCGATTGCCGTCACGTTCGCCGTCGAGCCGACGCCGGCCCCGAAGAAGAAGCCCGACGTCGGGTTCTATGCCACGACGCAGGACGTCGTCGAGGAAATCCTGCGTCTGGCGAAGGTCGGCAAGGACGACGTCGTCTGCGACCTCGGCTGCGGCGACGGCCGGTTCGTCATCACCGCCGCGAAGCGCCACGGCTGCCGCGGCGTCGGCTACGAGATCGACCCGAAGTACGTGAAGATCGCCCGCGAGTCGGCGAAGAAGCAGGACGTGGAAGCGCTGGTGACGATCCACGAGCAGGACATCTTCACCGTCGATCTGAAGCCGATGACGGTCGTCACGCTGTTCCTGCTGCCGGAGCTGAACGACCGGCTGATCCCGCAACTGGAGAAGCTGCCGAAGGGAGCGCGGATCATCTCGCACGAGTTCGACGTGCCCGGCCTTGTCGCCGACAAGGAGCTGACGTTCGTCTCGAAGCAGGACGAGAGCGAGCACCTGCTGTACATCTACACGACGCCGCTGAAGAAGAAATTGGCGAAGTGACTCTCCCTACCAACCCGAAGCGTCAGCGAGGACGAGCGCTCCCTGCCGCGTTGGACATCACGGTCACGGAGTCTTCGACGTGACCGTGATGTCCAACGCGGCAGGGAGCGCTCGTCCTCGCTGACGCTTCGGGTTAGTGTGATGCGCGAACATACTCCGCCACCGCCTCGGTCCACGGGCGTAGCGTGATGCCCAGCGCCGCGAGCTTCCCGCAATTCAACACGCTGTAATCCGGCCGGCGCGCTTTGGCGGCGAATTCGGCGGAAGTGATCGGGACCACCCGCGGCGACAAACCCGCCGCCGCGAAGATCGCCTGGGCGAACTCGTACCAGGTACAGTCGCCGCTGTTGGTCGCATGGTACGTCCCGTACGGTGCGGACTCGATGAGCGCGATCAGCGCGTCTGCCAGATCGGCGGTGCTGGTTGGCGTACAGCGCTGATCGTTCACAAGCCGCAATTCGGGGCGTTCCTCCGCGAGCCGCAGCATGGTCTCGACGAAGTTCCCCTTCCCGCGCGCGGCATGGCGACCGTACAGCCCGCACGTCCGCACGATCCAGTGTCGCGGACAGAGCTCCCGCACCGCGTTCTCACCGGCGAGCTTGCTCGTTCCGTAAACGCTCACCGGGCCGGTCGTATCGGTTTCGAGATGGGGCGTGCGCCGCGACGCCTCCGCGCCGAACACGTAATCGGTGCTGACGTGCAGCAGCGGCACGTCGCGGTCGCGGCACCACGTCGCCAGATTCCGCACGCCGACCGCATTCACGGCCAGCGCGGCATGCGGCTCGTCTTCAGCGCGGTCGACCAAATTGTACGCTGCACAGTTAATGACGATATCCGGCCCGACAGTCTCCAATCGCGCGGCGAGTTGTGCCGCATCGGTCAGATCGGCGTCCGCGTGTCCGAGCGCAATCGCCCGCTCGCCCAACCGCCGGACGACATCGCTGCCGAGTTGACCGAACCCGCCCAAGACGGCGACCCGCGTCATGAATGCTCCCCGATGAATCAGTGTCCCGGACGCTTCAAGCGTCCGGGACACTTTCATGTTACGCAACGCAAGAAGCCCAGGGATAGCAATCCCTGGGCTTCCGGATGTCGTGCAGCGCGAATCGTGCAGACGTTCAGATCGGCGGCGGCGCCGGTTGCCAGTCGCCGTACCGCAGCAGCGTTTCGGTGCGGACGTCGTACTCGTAGAAGTTGCCGGCGCGGAAGCCGGTCTGGAAGACTTCGATCCGTACTCGGCGGCCGATGGTCTGGTCGAGGAACGTCACGGTGACGCCGGTTTCTCCGTCCGGGGTGGTGAACTGATTGCCGCGGACCAGTTCGTTCTGACCGCAACCCGTGTGCCGGCCGGTCACGCCCAGCCGGTCGCGGATGGCGACGTCCAGGCCGTCGCAGAACGTGACGAACACGATGTTCAGCCGCACGGCGCGCGCGGACGGCGCCGCTTCGACGGCGACCAGACCGAGCAACACGAGCAAGCCGCCAACCGCCAACCGCATCCTCATGGAGCGCCTCACTGGATCTGAGTGTGCGAAGACCGCCGGAACCGTCGTGACTCCGGTCATCCCCACGTCGAGCGGCAGTTGCGACCACCGACCCGGCGTTTGGGTTCCTTCATTGCACGGGGGCGCGACGGCCGCGGTCAATGGGAAGTTGCACAACCCGCGGGATTTTGCGGCCAGCCGCCACCGACTGGGGACGGGCCGATTGAACCGGTTCGGACGATCGCTCTGGTTGTATCGCCGGGAACGGGGTAGAATCCACAACCGTTCGGCACGGTCGGCACGCGCAGATCATTGGGCCGAGTCAGCGGAGATGTCCCAGGAGTTCGTCCAGTGCAACATCCAAGCGATCAACGGGCGTGGTGGCTGGTGGCGGGCGTGGTGATCGGCGTCGGACTGTCCTATCTCTGGCCGCTGGAAACCGCACAGGGCGTGGCGACCGACCGCGAAGAGCGCTTCGCCATCTGCACCACCGATTCCGGGATCGCGCAGCCCGAATCGGTGTTCGTGCTCGACTTCCTGACCGGCCGCCTGACCGGTGCGACGCTCAATGCCCAGACGGCGACGTTCACGTCGTTCTACTTCCGCATGATCGGTCCGGATTTTCTCACGGACGCCAACGCCAAACCCAAGTTCGTGATCATCCCCGGCCGGGCCGAGCTCAACAGCCGGGGCGGTACGACCACGTCGCCCGGCGTGCTGTACATCGCCGAACTGACTTCCGGCAAGGTGATCGCCTACCGCTATACGATTCGCAATTCCCGCACGCCGCTTCCGCCGCAACCGATGGAACCGTTCGCCACGTTCCCGTTCCGCGAAGCGACGGCCGAGTAACGGCCGCCATCGCAAGATCGACGCCACCGCAGCCCCGAGCGCGATCTCGGGGCTGTTTTGTTGCGCGGTTGACCGTCTATGAAGCGCTGACGATCGCCGTCTTCAGCACCGCGGCGGCCACTCCGCCCACGAGTGGTCCAAGCACTGGAATGGGCGCGTAGCCCCAGTCGCTGCTCCCCTTGTTGGCGATGGGCAGCACCGCATGTGCGATCCGCGGCCCGAGGTCGCGCGCGGGGTTGATGGCGTACCCCGTCGTCCCGCCCAGCGACAATCCAATCGCGAACACGACGAACGCCACGGGGACCGCACCCAGCGAGCCCATTCCCACCTTCACCGTCGTGTGCAGGTCCGTGCCCGTCCCCATCTCAAACTTCGGATCGGCCGCCAGCAGCACGGCGAAGATCAGCACGAACGTGCCGATTGCTTCGCAGAAAAAGTTGTTCGGGAGATTTCGGATCGCCGGCCCGGTGCAGAACGTGGCGAGCTTCGCCCCCTGGTCGGCGGTGACGTCGAAGTGCGGCTTGTAGAACAGGTACACCAACACCGCGCCGACAAACGCCCCGGCCATTTGAGCCGCGATGTAACCGGCGACCTGATCGGCCGCAAACGTGCCGGCGACGGCGAGCGCCACCGTCACCGCCGGGTTGAGATGCGCCCCGCTGAACTGCCCGACGCACATCACGCCGGTGAAGACCCCCAGCGCCCAGCCGGCGGTGATGACGATCCAGCCTGCCTTGGCCCCCTTGGTCTGCTCCAGCACCACGTTGGCGACCACGCCGTTGCCAAGCAGGATGAGAATCGCCGTGCCAAGGAATTCTGCGAGGTAGGGGTTCATGGGTGTCCGTCAAAGAAGTGAATCGGAGGTGTGGGAAGAGAAACCCTACCGACTCAGCATCGCGGACTCAACCCCACGGTTTCTGTACGATCTCGAGCACCTTGACCATCCGGCCGGTCGCCGCCTCGCCATAATTGAGCCGCCGGAGGTATTCGAGATGCTGCATCCGCTCTTCGGGCGTGCGCGACCACCAGTACGCGTTTTCGTCATCGGCCTGCGACAACGGCACGATCGACACCGCCGTCTTGTCGAGCCGCGGAGTCAATGCGTCGTCGCTCGCCGGATCAGTTGGCATAGCGGGCATTGTAGCGATTCGACCATGCGATGTGGACAGCACGACAGGTTGCGTTTTTGTCACAGACACCCGCACGAGGAAGATTGGAAAACCGCGAAGGCGCAAAGGACGCGAAGGAAGTCAAAGTTATCAGGAGTCGGGAAGACAAGAGTAGCGCAGAATCCGTGGCTTGCTGAGTCACCCTTCTTTTCTAACCTGACTCCTGAAGCCTGATCGCTCTCTCTTCCTTCGCGTCCTTTGCGCCTTCGCGGTTCTCTGATCCTCTTCTCTGCCGGAGATCACGACAAAACTACTGATAGATCACCACCAAAAACACCGTCGCGTCGGTCTTGCCGGCGTTTTCGAGGGCGTGCGGCACGTCGGCCCGGTAGCTCGCCGAGTCGCCCTTATTGAGGTCTGAGACGTCGTCGCCCGACTTGATCCGCAACTTGCCATGCTCGACGGTCAGAAACTCGCGCGTCCCCTGGAAGTGCGGGGCGCTGCGGAGTGCGCCGCCGGCCTTCAACCGCACTTGATAGACTTCGACGTCCTTCTCCAGATGCAACGGCGAAAGCGTGCGGATCTCGCAGTCGCGGTCGCTGCGATACAGGTGGGCGTCGTCGTCGGCCCGGATGACGGTGATCGACGACGACGCGCCGGGCACCTCGACGAACTCGGCCAGCGACATCCCGAACGACTGCGCGATCTTGCAGGTCACGGCGAGCGTGGGGTTGGCGGCGTTCCGTTCGATCTGGCTGAGCATGGACCGGCTGACGCCGCTCGCGGAGGCGAGCTGCTCCAGCGACCAATTCTTCTGCTGCCGGAGCGCGCGGACCCGTTCGCTGACGTGCCCGCTGACGGGGTCGGTCTCCACCGGTTTTTTGGGGGGCATCGTCGAGCGTCCATTATTGTGGAAATGTGTCTTGCAAAATGAATCGAGAGAATCTAGGATACCGCACGCGACATCCGATAAACAGGATGGCGCGGATCAGTATCACGAATGGCTTCACCCCCGGAGCGTGGTACTCGATTTCAGCCCCGGAGGTGCGGCAGATCGTAGCCCCAGGCGTAACAACATTTCCGATCTATGCCGCAAGTCGATGAAGCTGGATGATCCGGACGGCGTTGATGAGCAGCTTGATCCACACC
>JAWXBB010000509.1:0-5518 GCA_034439795.1 Planctomycetaceae bacterium
CCCTCGAGGTAGGGTGGGCCGAGTCTTCGAGTCCCACCACGAGAAATAACCAGTTTCCATTTTCAATGTCCAAGGTGAAGAATCTGACTTGGTCATTGAAAACTCGTCATTGAAACTTCTCCGCGGTGGGACTCGAAGACTCGGCCCACCCTACACCGACACGTCCCCCGCATCACGGCCACCGTGGCAAGTCCGCGGCGATGCGGATACCTTCGCAGGTCCGATGAACCTCCTGAGCGGCCCCTGCGGAGAGACGGATGATGCCGGCCGATGCTGCCCCTGCCCCCGTTGGTGACGGCGACCGCGTCATCTCGGTCCCGAAAGCGACCTGGAACACCGAAGACTGGTGGGCGGTTTTCCTTGGCGGCGCGATCCTGGCCGCGGCGGCGATGCTGACCTGGCAATCGTTTCCCGCCGATCTATCGGAACGGACGCAGGCGCTGAAGCTCGCCCAGGCCCATCTCGACCGAGCCTTGATTTCCGACGAGGCGGCCTCACCGGCGAATCTCAAGGCCCTCCGCAAAGCGGTCGAGGACAAGCAGGCCGCGCTCGCGGTCAATCCGCTCAAACCGTGGCTCGGCAAAGTCGGCAGTTGGAAGGACGACCCGCGCAAAGCCTTCCTCGACAAGAAGGAGAACGGCATCGGCCCGGCATTGGGCACCACGTTCGGCATTCTTCTCGTCTTGTTCGGCATCGGGTCCGTCGCGCTGGGCCGGTCGGCGCTGCAGTTCGTCCCCGGCTTCGTCGTGCTGTTTCTGCTGGCGATCCTGAGTTTCGTCCTCGCCGGGCAGGAGGCCATCAAGCACTACGGCCTTGAATACGCCCTGTGGGCGCTCGTGGTCGGGCTGATCATCAGCAACACGCTCGGCACGCCGGCGTTCCTGAAGGCGGCGGCGAACACCGAGTTCTACATCAAGACCGGGTTGGTGCTGCTCGGGGCCGAAGTGCTGTTCAACAAGCTGCTCGACCTCGGCATCCCCGGCATGTGCATGTCGTGGGTGGTGACGCCGATCGTGCTCATCACCACGTACATTTTCGGACAGCGCGTGCTGCGGATGGAATCGAAATCGCTCAACATGGTCATCTGTGCCGACATGTCGGTCTGCGGCGTGTCGGCGGCCATCGCCACGGCAGCGGCGTGCCGGGCGAAGAAGGAGGAGCTGTCGCTGGCCATCGGGCTGTCGCTCGCGTTCACGGTGATCATGATGGTCGTGCAACCGGCGGTCATCAAAGCCACGGGGATGGGCGAAGTCATCGGCGGGGCATGGCTGGGGGGGACGATTGACTCCACGGGCGCCGTCGCTGCGGCAGGGGGCATGCTGGGGCCGACGGCGCTCGCGGTCGCAGCCACGGTGAAGATGATCCAGAACATTTTGATCGGGGCCGTCGCGTTCGGCGTCGCCGTCTATTGGGTGACGTGCGTCGAACCGAGCGAGCAGGCGACCAAGCCGCGCGTGTCGGAGATCTGGCAGCGGTTCCCGCGGTTCATTCTCGGGTTCCTCGCCGCGTCGCTGGTGTTCTCGTGGCTGAGCACACTCGGCCCGGAAGGCGCCGCGGCGGTCGACACGATCACCAAAGACACCACGGGCACGCTGCGCGGCTGGCTGTTCTGCCTGGCGTTCGTCAGCATCGGCCTGGAGACCAACTTCCGCGAGCTGTCGGCGTACTTCGCCGGCGGCAAACCGCTGGTCCTGTACGTCTGTGGGCAGGCGTTGAATCTGTTGCTGTCCTTCGCGATGGCGTGGCTGATGTTCGAGAAGGTCTTCCCCCATGCCGCCGATGCGCTCGCCAAGTGATCCTCAAGTGCTCGGGGCAGATTCTGGCCCCCTCGCCCCCGTCTTCGGGGGCGAGGGGACCAGGCGAAGACTTCGACTCGGCGCGTTTCTGGCCGTGTGCGTCATCGCCCTGGTGACGTGGGGCGTGCTGCTGCCGTGGTTGGGGCGGCAACCGTCGATCACGGCGGTGATCGACCGCAACGAGGCCCTCGGCATCGACCCCAGCGCGAAGTTCTATACCGAGACCGAATCCACTCGCCACGCACAGACGCGGCTGGAATCGATGCAGCGACGGAAACCGGAGGCGCTGTGGTCAACGACGGCCGTGCCATAAGACGCCGTCGCTTGCGCTCCGGGCTGTGATGGGAACGGATCGATCACGACGTCGAATTGTCGTCCTCCGGTTCGCTCCACTCCGCCAACCCCTTCGCCTCCATGTGCTCGAAATCGGGGGCCGTGAGGATCGGCGCCTGCACGCCGTTCGTGGCGTCCTTGCCGAGGCGGTCCTTGAGCTGGCCCGCGAACGCGGCGATCAGGCTGTTCCAGCGGTCCAGCGACTGTTCGAGTTTGGCCTGGTCGCGGTCATTCCAGTAGCCGCTGTCGTCTTTGACTTCGACGGAGAGTCCCGTCTCTTGGACTTTGTCGAGGAAGGCGATCAGGCCCCGATGCGCCCGCAGGAAGTTGGCGACGCCGCCGTTCTGCAACAGCCCGGCGTACTGCGTTTTGCAGCACTGGGCCCACGAATACACGCCCGCGAGGCCGGTCTCGATGTAGTGCGTCACTCCGGTGTGCTGGTACTCGACGACGGGCGGATGCGCCGCCAGCCCGATCTGGGCCGTTTCCGAGCCATGCGCGGGCTGAATCGAAAAGCAGACGACGTGCTTCGGATCGATCGGCACCCACACGTCCTGGCCGTCGGGCATCCGCTTCTGGCCGTATTGCGAACCGAGGATCGACAGCAGCCGGGCGGTTTCATCGTCGTCGTGCTCCCCCGGTTCGCCGCGGAATTCGCTGAGGTCCGAGACCTCGTCGAAATCCAGCGATAGCGCGAGCTCCCGCAGTTTCGACACGACACGGTGCGCTTCGCCGGCATCGGCCTGGTGGCGGAATTCGTAGCAGAGACTCAAACCCATGCGGTGATCCTGTCAGCGGGACGCGCCGTTGCTCAGTACAAGCCCCAGTACGGGATCTTCTCCGCGACACGTCGATTGATTTCGCGTTCCATCTCGTGTAGCAGGCGCTGCCGCTCGTGAGAATCCGCCTGCGCCAGCCGCTCGGCATACTCGGCGGCCACTTCCGCCCGAATCACCGGCTTGGCCGCGGCACGAGCGAGTTGATACCCGTTGGCGACGATTCGGTGGGCATCAGATTTGGCAGACCACATCATCCGGCTCCGTCGACATCTCGCTGTTTTGCTCCGATTGACTATACTGCATGGGACACTCCGGACCAACATCCTTCGTCGCACCAGACAAATGGGGTTCCGTTGTTTTCCGTAGGGTGCAGTCGAGGCTTTGCGAGGCTCACCCCGACGTGACACAGCGGGGTGAGCCTCGAAGACTCGACTGCACCCTACAAATGCACGGACCACTGACCACGGACGTCCCCCCGCATGATCGAAGTCGACCGCGTTTCTAAAATCCACCGGCAGGGGCAGCTCGACGTCGCCGCGTTGCGCGAGATGTCCTGCACGATTCCCGACGGCTCGTTCACGTTCATCCTGGGGCCGTCCGGCAGCGGGAAGAGCACGCTGCTGTATCTGCTGGGGGGGCTGGATGAGCCGACGACGGGCGAGGTCCGCATCGGCGGGCGTTCGTTGCAGACGATGTCGAGCCGCGACCGTGATCGGTTCCGTCGCAACGACGTCGGCTTCGTGTTCCAGAACTTCAACCTGCTGGCGAACCTGACGGCGGTCGACAACGTCCTCGTCCCGTTTCTGCCGCAGGGCGTGTCGGTGACGCAACGGCAACGGGCTCGGGAACTGTTGGATCGATTGGGACTGGCAACGCGGATGGAACACCGGCCGAACCAACTGTCCGGCGGCGAACAGCAGCGGGTGGCCATCGCCCGGGCACTGCTCAAGCAGCCGCAGTTGATTCTCGCCGACGAGCCGACCGGCGAACTGGACACCGAGAACTCCGCGGCGATCCTCGGCGACCTGCGCCGCATGTGCGAGGAACACAAAACCACGATTGTCGTGGTGACGCACGAACAGGAACACCTGCGGCCGGGCGACACCGTCATCCGCATCCGCGACGGCCGCGTGGTCGATCACAGTCAGTCCGTGGGATAGGGTCTCGCTTCATGCAACGACACGCGGTCTCCAGCCGCACGCGGTCTCAAGAGATTCTGGACGACATCCGCCAGGACCGGAACGGCATCCGGTCGCAGGCGGCGTCGCGCGACGGCGAGCCGCACGCGCCCCGGCACCGCACGGCGTGGGCGCTGTTGCGGCAATTCTGGAATCTGCTCGAAACGCAGCGTAAGCCCATCCTCGTCGCCCTCGGATTGACCACCGTCGCCACCATCCTGCGGCTGATTCCTCCAGCGGCGACGAAGTTGATTGTCGATTACGTCCTGGGCGACAAGCCGCTCCCCGAGTGGATGCAGCAGTCAGGCTGGTCGATCACGAATCGTGGGCAGTTGCTGGCCGCGATCGCCGTGGTCCTGCTGGTGGTCACATTCATTCGTGCGACGGTTCAACTCTACAGCCGCTGGATCGCGACCCGGTCGACCAAGCGGTTGCAGCTCGCCGTCCGCCGCAAAGTGTTCGAGCACGCCGTGCGGCTACCGCTGCATCGCGTGCATGCGCTGAAGTCCGGCGGAGCGGCGAGCCTGTTGCGCGAAGACGCCGGCAGCATCGGCGAGTTGGTGTTCGGGCTGCTGTTCAACCCCTGGCGGGCGATCGTGCAACTAATCGGCAGTCTGTGCATTCTGGCGTGGGTCGACTGGCGATTGCTCACCGGCGGCATTGCGGTGTTGCCTTTGATTTACATCACGCACCGGACGTGGATCGGCCGCATCCGCCCGTTATACCGGTCGGTCCGCAAGAGCCGGCAGCAACTCGACGCCCAAACCACCGAGACGTTCGGCGGTATGCGCGTCGTGCGGGCGTTCGGTCGCCAGCGGAGCGAGTCCGGCCGCTTCGTTCGCGGCAACGACCTGCTCATCCGGCAGGAGCTCGGCGTCTGGTGGGCGGCCCGGGCCGTCGAGCTGTTGTGGGAAGTGCTGATCCCGCTCGGCACCGTCGCGCTCTTGTGGTACGGCGGGTCGCAGGTGATGTCCGGCCGGTTGTCGGTCGGCGACCTGATGATGTTCCTCGCGTATCTGCTGATGCTGCTCGAACCGCTCGCCACCTTGGCCGAGAGTGCCGCGTCGTTGCAGAACAGCCTCGCGGGACTCGATCGCGTGTTCGATCTGCTGGACGAGCCGCGCGAAATGGCCGATTCCGTCGTCACGCGGTCGCTCGACCGCCGGCTGGTGAAGGGGGACGTCAGCCTCGATCACGTGTCGTTCGTCTATCCGGGAACGCAGACGAAAGTCATCGACGAAGTCACGCTCCGCGTTGCCGCCGGGCAGACCGTCGCGCTCGTCGGATTGAGCGGGGCCGGCAAAACGACGCTATGCAACCTGATCGCCCGGTTCTTCGATCCGACGACCGGCCGGATTCTGCTCGACGGCGTCGATCTCCGCGAGTACGCCGTCGAAAGCTACCGGCAACTGCTCGGCATCGTCGAACAGGA
>JAWXBB010000510.1:0-3038 GCA_034439795.1 Planctomycetaceae bacterium
CTGGAAGGAGGACGACGGCAGCGTCACCTGGGATCCGATGCACGGCGAGCCGCTGCAGCTCATCCCGCCGGCGTTCCGCGAGGAAATCTGCCGCGAGCTGAACACCGGCCGCGATCCCGACACGCAGCAATTTATCGAGATCGTGGGGGACGTCTGCCCGCTGTCCCGGTTCTACTTCCGCGAACGGCTGGAGAAGCTCAACGGGGACTGGACCAAGGTCCTCGAAGGCCTTGTCATCAAGCGGTTCTTCCTCTCCGAGCAGGACCGCATCGGCATCGGCACATTCCAGCCCAAGGACGAGAAGAACCAGGACTCGACCGAACTCACCGGCGACATCAACTACCGCAAAATCGCCGAATTCGGCAGCGAATCGGACCCCCGCGCGTTCAACTTCGACGGCGAATTCAACATCGCCAACCGCGGCATGATCGAGTTCATCGAAGTCCTGAAGCTCGACGTGGCGTTCCTGTACGACCTGCTGGGGGCGTCGCAGGAGCACAAGATCAAGCCCAAGAAGTTCGCGCAGACCGACATCGACACCGTCATCGTCGGCCACACCAACGAGCCCGAGTTCCGCAAGCTGCAGAACAACGAGTTCATGGAGGCCCTCCGCGACCGGACGGTGAAGATCGACGTCCCGTACGTCACCAAGCTCAGTCACGAGCTGAAGATTTACGAGAAGGACTACAATCCCAAGCGCGTCCGCGGCAAGCACATCGCCCCGCACACGCTGGAGGTCGCCGCGATGTGGGCCGTCCTCACCCGCATGGAGGAGCCCAAGCATCACGGGCTGACGGTGCTGCAGAAGCTGAAGCTGTACAACGGCAAGACGCTGCCGGGCTTCACGCTGGAGAACGTCGAGCAGCTCCGCAAGGAGGCCAAGCACGAGGGCCTGCAGGGGATCTCGCCGCGGTACGTGCAGGACAAGATTTCCAACGCGCTGGTCAACAACCCCGACGCGACGTGCCTGAATCCGTTCATGGTGCTGAACGAGTTGGAGGCGGGCCTCCGGCATCACTCGCTGATTCCCAACGAGGAGACCCGCGACGCCTTCCGCCGGCTGATCAGCGTCGTCAAGGACGAGTACACCGACGTTGTCAAGAACGAGGTGCAGCGGGCCATCGCCGCCGACGAGGAGGCGCTCACCCGGCTGTGCTCGAACTACATCGACAACGTGAAGGCGTACACGCAGCGCGAAAAGGTCCGCAACAAGTTCACCGGGCAGGACGAGCAGCCCGACGAGCGGCTGATGCGGTCCATCGAGGAGCGGATCGACATCCCCGAACAGCGCAAGGACGACTTCCGCCGCGAGATCATGAACTACATCGGCGCGCTGTCGCTCGATAACAAGAAGTTCGACTACCGGACCAACGAGCGGCTGCACAAGGCGCTCGAGATGAAGCTGTTCGAGGACCAGAAGGACACGATCAAGCTCACCAGCCTGGTGTCCAACGTCATCGACAAGGACACCCAGGAGAAGATCGACGTGGTCAAGGCCCGCTTGATCCGCACGTTCGGCTACAACGAGGAATCGGCGACCGACGTCCTGCAGTACGTCGCCAGCATCTTCGCCCGCGGCGACGTGAAGACGGCCAACTGAGGGGAGGGGCTGAGGGTCGAGGGCTGAGAGCCTTAAGATTTACCACAAGTTCTTCGTTGTTTTCGTTGCGCGAGGCGGTATCCGAGGACCAGGGCTTCGAGGTGCATCCAGCCGCGCCAGAGCGTGATCCAGCCGGGGAAGCCGTCGCCTTTGCGATTTTGATGTCCGCCCAGGTGTGCCACATGCCTGTAGAACGCGTTGATCGAGACCCGGCCACGCAGGCGCTGGGGATAGCGCTGCGTCAGGACTTCGACGTATTCCGCGCTGACCACGTCCGTGGCCGGGCGAACGTCGGCGTTGGGAGCCCGCGCGGCGTCGCGCAGTTGCAGCAGCGTGATGGTCAGCGCCGACAGGACGCCGACCGCCGGCTCCAGGCGGCCGATCTGCTCGAACTGCAGCGTCTCGATGCCGCAGCCGGTCTTCAGACCTTTGTGATATTCTTCGATCACCCACCGGCACTGGTACCAGGCCACACGCTCGCGCGCCGCTTCGGGCGTCGTGGTCGCGGCGTTCGTCAGCAGAATCCACTCCAGCGGCTCGATTCCCTCGGGCGGATCGGCTCCCAGACGCGCACCGCCCACAGCTCGATCCGTTCGTTGGGATGCTCCCCCTTGCGCTTGTGGGGCAGGTCCAGCGTCACCGGCGTGAACGACAGCTTGAGGTGCGCCTGCCGCGCGGCTCGCCCCAGCCCTGCGGGGAGATCCTGCACCCAGTCGAGCGCCGCCAACCGGGTGCGCACGGCATCGTGCAGAGACCACTGGCCGTTGATCGGCCGGGCCAGCTTGCGGTTCTCTTTCGAGCGCAGCACGAAGTGCCGGCCGGCGCCGATCTCGTAGGCCATGTCCTCGAACGTGTCCGACAGGCTGTCCGAGACGTCGACCACCAGCCCCACGGGCGGCAGCGGGCCCGCCCGCTCGACCCCGCGGACCCACAGCCGGCCCTCGCGGTTCTCGCGCTCGCGGCACGCTTTGAGCGGTTCCCGCTTGGGCACGTCGGCGCGCTGGTGCAGAATCTGCGAGACGAGTCCCAGCGTGGCCTTGGTGTCGGCCCGCACGGCCAGGCTGTTGCGACAGAGGCAACCCCGCTGCGTCCCCTGGCCGATCTGTCCCAATTGATCGAGCAGCGTCGTCTTCGAAGTGTCGTCGAGTTCGGTGGCGTCATGCGCAATCAGCACCGTCGCGCCGCCGCCGACCGCTTCCGCAATGGCCTCGCGCGTCAGGCGGTAATGCGTGGCCAGCACCGCCGCGTGAGTCACCTCATCGGCATTCATCATCCGGTAGAACGCCCGCAGATCGGCCGGGTCGGGCAACTTTTCGGGCAGCGTTCCGCCGGGATGTTTGCCCATCGCGTCCACGAGTTCCGGCAGTCGTTGCGACCGCCGGGCGTCTCCCAGTTCCAATCCGCCGAAATGTCGCCGTCCCCATGTGCTAGCACCGTC
>JAWXBB010000511.1:0-11269 GCA_034439795.1 Planctomycetaceae bacterium
CGATCCCGCTCACCACGCCGCCGCCGGCCGAATCATCGTCGCCGGCGGACCCGCCCCCCAGCAGCTTCAGACCGGCGGCCCGGCTGTCGACGATCGTCCACAACTTATTGAGGCCGGCGATCGTCAACACTTCCAGCACCAGGGGATGCTTGTTCGCCACGACCAACTTGCCGCCGCGTTCCTTGACCGTTTTGAACATCCGCACGACCAGCGCCACCTGCGCGCTCCCCATGTAGTTGAGGGCGGACAAATCGACCAGCAGCAGCGGCGTTTGACGGCCGGCGAGCTGCAAGACCACGTCGCCGCCGATTTTCTCGATGTCAGCCCAGGGAACTTCGTTCAGCGGAGGCAGCAGGGAGACGATGGCCCGATTGCGGTCGAATTCGATCCGGTAGGTGGCTGGATCTGACATACGGTGGCCTGCAGGAGGCAATTCGAAGCGGCAATCCCGGGATGCAAGCCGGGCCGCTGACCGCCGTGCCGACGCGAACGGTCGTGCCGGTCGTGTCAATCAGCCCGGTTGCAACGGCGTATCTTCGACGGAGTGCCCAAAGCCAGCAATAGATCGTGAACCGGTTTTGTCAAAAAAACTCAATCCGCGGGAGGTTCCGGGTTTGATGCAGTCACCGGCGGAAACGGCCGAATTCTTCCTGCTGCGACAGAAACGGCGAACCGGCCCGTCAATCATCGCCGTCGTGAACAACCGCTGCAAATCGGATCGACTGATCGTTCGCCGGACTTTCTCGTTGACACCGATTTTTCCACGTCAGTAAGATCAATGGACAGGGTTTCTCCGCCCGATTCAGTCTGAGAATCCGGATTCCGCCGCCGCTTCGCACCGCTTTCGCCCGTGGGGGCTCTGAGTTTCCCGCCGGCGTAAGGTTCAGCATGACGCGCCTGTCCAAGGTTCTGGTGATCGCCATCGCGCTCGGCAGTCTGGGGATTGCCGCGTTCGCGGCGGCTCTCGTCACGGGCGGGCCGAACTGGGAGGCGATCGCCCAATCGCCGGAAATCTCCCAGTCGGTGTCCATCACCCGCAACGAGACGGGACTGTACTCCGCGACGATGCGGGTGACTGGCGAGCAGGTGACGACGTCGCCATCGAAGAATCTGGCCGAAGTTGTCGTCAAATCCGAACAGAAGATTCTGGCCGACCTGAAGAGCCAGGTGCAGGAGCTGCAACCGAAGGTGGAGGCGTTGATTCCCGTGAGCGCCGCCGTTCTGGCCGTCATCGAGCGCGACCATGCGGGCTTGCAGACGCACGCCAATCTGTGGTCGAAACAATTGCAGGCGCTGTCGGCGGACATCGCCCGGTTGACCGCCGAGTTGACGCAGAAGGCGTCGCAGAACACGCTGATCCAGCAGGAGCTCGGCGAACGCCGGTTCGAGGTGCTGCGGCTCCAGAACCAGTTGGAACTCCTCCGCGACGACCTGTTCGCCGCGGAAACGCAACGCGATGCCTTGCAGCGCGAGCTGCTGCTGCTCGAAGAAAGCCGCAAGCGACTGGAAAGCCGACAGAACCAACTGAAGGGCCAGTTGGGCGAAGGCAATTACACCACAGACAAGCAACCGTAATCGCGGATTCAGCGCGATTACGACCCAATGATTCACCCGGTGACGGTTCAGAAAAGGGCGGACGATGACGTTTCTCGGCAAGGTGCTGGTGGTCGTCCATCTGGTGTTGAGCGTCCTCTTCATGGCGTTCGCCGGCGCGGTCTATACCTCGCAGACGAACTGGCGGACCAAGCACGACGCCTTGGCTAAGACAGCGACTGCCGCCCAGACGCAGGCGCAGACGGACCAGCAGGCGCTGCAAACGTCCATCACCGAACTCAACGCCAAGCTGGCTGCCACGCAGAACGAGAAAACGACGTGGGAAGGAAAAGCCAAGTCGCTCGAAGATGAGAACGGCCGGCTCGACACCGAGAACAAGAGCCTCAAGACTTCGCTCGACGGTCAGCGGACGGTCGCCGAACTCAACAGCCAGGAAGCGGAAGAGCGCAGCAAAGAGGCCCAGGTCCAGCGGGCCCGCAACATGGAGCTCACGCAGTCCCGCAGCACGCTCAGCGGCGATCTGAACTCCGTCCGCGACGAACTCTTCAGCCTCAAGCTGAAGGTCGCCGACAACCAGGAGAAGTACGATGCCTTGCTGAAGAACTACGGCACGATGCGGGCCTACCTCGCCTCCAAAGACCTGCCGACCGATCCGCGCGTGATGTCGGTGAAGTCTTCGCCGCCGCCGGCCGTCGACGGCAAAATCCTCTCCGCCAAGCGCGAGGAGAAGGGGAACCGCACTTTGGTCGAGATTTCCGTCGGCCAGGACGACGGCCTGATCAACGAACACACGATGACCATTTACCGCGGCGACAAGTACCTCGGCCGCATCCGGCTGGTCGACGTCCGGCCCGACCGCAGCGTCGGCGTCGTGGTCGACACCGCCCCCAACAGCGTGATTCAGGTGGAAGATCATGTCACCACGAAGTTCTGATTCGAACCCCGCCCCGGACATCTACGTGGGCCTGCTGTTCGCCTCGCTCGCCGCGCTGATCGTGGGGATCGTGTTTCTCGCGCTGGAGCTGGGCAAGTACGGCTGGGCCGTCTCGGCGTAGTGTCCGCGGAAGCCCAGGGATTGCTATCCCTGGGCGTCTTCTGCGCTTTCGCGACCGCAGCGTTTCACCGCCGACCGCAGAGCGGTATCTTCTGCACTGGTGCAGAACATTCCGATTCCCTCCGCGGTCGAACGGCAGCCATGCGCGCGATTCAGCTCGAACACCCCAAGCAATTCCGCCTGATCGACATCGCCGAACCGGACCCACCCGGTGAGGGTGAAGCCGTCGTCCGCGTGCATCGCGTCGGCATCTGCGGCACCGACATCAGCGGTTATCTCGGCAAGATGCCGTTCTTCAGCTACCCGCGGATTCCCGGTCACGAACTGGGCGTCGAGGTGGTCGCCGTGGGGTCGGGCGTGACCAACGTCGCGACGGGCGACAAGTGTTCCGTCGAGCCGTACATCAACAATCCGAACAGCTTCGCCAGCGCGCGCGGCCGCGGCAACTGCTGCGAGGATCTGCAAGTTCTGGGCGTGCACACCGACGGCGGCATGCGACGGTTGTTCAAGGTGCCCGCGCGGAAACTGCACAAGGCGACCTCGCTGTCGATGGAGCAACTCGCCCTCGTCGAGACGCTGGCCATCGGTTGCCATGCCGTCCATCGGGCTAACCCGCAACCCGGCGAAAACGTCCTGGTGATCGGGGCCGGCCCCATCGGGCTGTCGGTGATCGAGTTCGTGCGGCTGTCCGGCGCGAACTTGATCGTGATGGACATGGTCCCCTCGCGGCTCGACTTCTGCGAGCAGAAGATGGGCGTCCAGCACTCCATTTTCTTCAAGGGCGACGGCACCGAGGAGAAAACGCTCCGCGACCTGACCGACGGCCATCTGCCGACGGTGGTCATCGACGCCACCGGCAACGCCAAGTCGATGTCGAATGCGCTCAACTACGTCGGTCACACGGGCAAGCTGGTGTTCGTCGGGATTACGACCGAGCCGGTTTCGTTCCCGCATCCGCTGATGCACCGCCGCGAGATGACGCTGCTCGCCTCGCGCAACGCCATGCCCGAGGACTTCGACCGCATCATCGGGCACATCGAACAGGGCCGAATCGACACGCAGCCTTGGATCACGCACCGCACGGGCTTCGATAACTTGATCGGCGATTTTCCGTCATACACCAAGCCCGAAACCGGCGTCATCAAGGTGATCGTCGAGGTGGACTGACATGATCCGCAGCGCCGTCACCATCAGCCTTGTCGAACAGGCCCGGCTGGGTCCGTTCGTCTTTCACGGCGATCTCGCGGGAGGTTGCCGGGCCGCGGCGGAGATCGGCTTCCACGCGGTCGAGATCTTCGCGCCGAGCCCCGACGCCGTCACCCCCGACGAGCTGCGCGGCCTGCTGAAGGTGACCGGACTGCAGGTCGCCGCCGTCGGCACGGGCGCGGGCTGGCTGATTCACAAGTTGTCGCTCACCAGCCCCGACGCCTCCGTCCGCCGCGGGGCGGTTGAGTTCATCCAGTCGATGATCGACTTTGGGGGACCGTTCGGCGCACCGGCGATCATCGGCTCAATGCAGGGCCGTCACGGCGACGGCGTGTCCTCCGACCAGGCCCGCGACTGGTTGCGGCAGGCGCTCGACGAACTCGGCGAAGCGGCCCGGCGACATGGCGTGCCGTTGATTTACGAGCCGCTCAATCGTTACGAAACCAATCTGACCAACACGATGGCCGCCGGCGTCACATTGTTGCAGTCGTTATCGACCGACAATGTCCGGCTGCTCGCCGATCTGTTCCACATGCACATCGAAGAGACCAGCATCGCCGCCGGCCTGCGCGCCGGCGGTCGGTTCATCGGCCACGTGCATTTCGTCGACAGCAACCGCCGTCCGGTCGGCTGCGGCCACATGACCTACGGGCCGATCGTCGCCGCACTGGACGAGATCGGCTATTCGGGCTATGTCTCCGCCGAAGCGTTCCCCTGGCCCGACAGCCGCCTCGCCGCCGAACAGACCCACCGCGCGTACAGCTACTGGTTTGACACACCGACGACGTAGGGTGGGCCGAGTCGTCGAGTCCCACCACAGACAAGTTTCAATAGTCAATTCTTCATGACAGATTTCATTCATCACGGGATGAGAATTGAATTCTGGTCGTGATTCGTGGTGGGACTCGAAGACTCGGCCCACCCTACAGAAGACGCAACCATGCCGCTCACCTGCCAGACCCTCGGCCTCACGCCCAGCTTCGGATTCGGCGACCGGCTCGGTCTCGCCACGCCGGGACACGTCGCCGCGATGAACGCCGCCGGGCAGGGGATCGCGGCGATCTATCCGCAGCAGTCGATCCGCGAGATGACCCGCACGTCGCGAACGCCCCAAGAGGTGATGGACGACGCGCTCCGCGGCGCGGAGGCCGCGGGCTGGACCGGCCCTGTCGGTGCGGACGCCGATCACCTTAAGACGCCGGAGGACGTGAACGTCACGGCGGCGGTCGGGTTCACGTTTTTCACGATCGACCCGTCCGGCTTCGTCGACCAGCAGGCAGACAACTACAGCGAGGCTGTCGTCCGCGAGAAGTTCGCCGCGGTCGCAGGCGAAGTGACGTGGGTTGATCGCTATCAGGGCCGCCGGGTTGCGTTGCCGACGGGCCGCGCGATCGTGTTCGACGAGGCGAGTTGCCTGCGGGCGGCGGTGAAATACGGCCGGGCGATCAACCACGCGGTGATGATGTCGGACCACGTCCGCCGGGTGCAGGAGGCCGCAGGCCGGCCGTTCGAGATCGAGCTGAGCGTCGACGAGACCGACCAGCCGACGTCGCTCGCCGAGCACTACATCGTCGCCGATCAATGCCTGTCGCGCAACATGAAGCTGGTCAGCCTGGCGCCGCGGTTCCTCGGCGACTTCGAGAAAGGGGTGGATTTCAAGGGGGATCTCGCCGCCTTGCGGGCCTTGCTCGCCGAACACGCGGCGATTGCGAACATGCTCGGCCCCTACAAGCTCAGCCTGCATTCGGGGTCGGACAAGCTCTCGATGTATGGCGACCTGGCCCGCGCGACCGAGGGCCGCTTCCACGTCAAGACCGCAGGCACGAGCTATCTCGAAGCGCTCCGCGTCGTCGCCCGGCACGATGCCGATTTGTTCCGCCGGATCATCCGCTTCGCCCGCGGCCGGTACGACGTCGACAAGGCGACGTACCACGTCTCGGCCACCGTCGCCGGAGTGCCGGGACCCGACGACGTGACCGACATCGTCCGTCTGGAGCAACTCTATCTCGAACGCTGGGCCGACGTGCCGACCGGCCGCGGCTTCACTGAGCCGGGCCGCCAGATTCTGCACTGCACGTTCGGATCAGTCCTGACCGACAAGGAACTCGGCCCGCTGGTGAAGACGCTGGTCCGCGAGCATCAGGCGACGTACACGGAAGTGCTCCGCGAGCACTTCGAGAAGCATCTGGCGGCGCTGCGGAGCGGGATGTAGGCTGTATCCGTTAAAGTGCCGAAGGTTGGATTCTGGTCATCGAATGTCAAAACGAGCAAGGAACTTGATTCTGGCGGTCGTCGTGGCGGTGTTCCTAGCAACGCCGCCGGCCATGATTCTCTGTGCAACGCGCGACCCCGTCAGCAGGTCGAAATGGAATCAGATCCAACCCGGAATGACCAAGGCCGAAGTTTTTGAGATTATGGGAAAGCCCGATTCCTACGAGGGAACGCAATTGGAATACTCGAATGCACTCAATGCGGGCTGGGTCGAGTTCCAATTTGACAAGGAGGATGTTCTCGTTTGGAAGAACGACGAGTCTGTCTTCGGCAGTCTGCGTGATGATTGACGGATTCGCAAATCTATCCCCGAAGAACGAGCCAGCCTTGTAGGGTGGGACTCGAAGACTCGTCCCATACTACGCGCAAGGAGAATGAGCGATGTCACCGCGCGTGAAGTTGTTGTCCGATCTGGCGCAATTCCTCACTGATCGGGAGCGCATGGAACTCGCACACCTGCTGCTCGGAGATGATATCACGGAAAAGGATCCCGGTTACGACGAAGCGTGGGCGGCGGAGATCAAACGACGCATTGAGGAATTCGACCGCGGCGAAGTGAAATCCATCCCTTGGTCCGTCGTCCGTGAAACTCTCTTCGCAAAGCATACATCGCATACTGATTCTGAATGACTCGCACATGCTCAAATCTCAACTTCTCCATCCCGAAATCACCGCCGTCCTCGCCCGGGCGGGGCATCACGCGAAGGTGCTCATTGCGGACGGGAATTACCCGGCGTCGACGGCGATCGGGCCTAACGCGACGCTGGTCAGCCTGAATCTCGCGCCGGGGATCGTCACGTGCAGCCAGGTGCTGGAGACGCTGCTGACGGCGATCCCGGTGGACGCGGTCAACACGATGGGCATTCCGGCCGACGACCCGTATGCGCTCCAGGGTGATCCGCCGGTGTGGGCCGATTACCGCCGCATCGTCCAAGCCGCGGGGCTGTCGCTGGCGTTGTCGCCGATCTCGAAGTGGGACTTCTACGAAGCGGTCGCGTCGCGCGATCACGTTCTCACCATTCAGACCGCCGACCGCGCGCTGTGGGCCAACGTGCTGCTGACGATTGGGTGCCGGACAGCGTGATGCGGTCAGGTCTTCCTGGGTGCCATGCTTGCAGCTTTGGGCAAGCATGTACGTTCGGGTCGAAGACATGCTTGCCCAAAGCTGCAAGCATGGCACCCATTGACCGCTACTCAACGGCGACCGTTGCCGACAGCACTCTGGGCGTGCGGACGCCGGGGCGGGCTTCGCCGGTGGGGATCACGATGCGACCGTTCCAACGCGCAGTGCCCGTCGTCACCGGCGCCCAGATGCTCGCCGTGGGATGGACGACCGGGTCGCCGACGATGCGGCGCGGCAGCGAGCCGGCCATCGTCCACCGCTGCGTCGTCGTGTCGTAGTCAGAGATCTCCGCCGGAAAGCCCGGATGCTGGTCGCGCAACTCGACGCCGGACGAACCGTCGTCGCCGCCGAAGAGCGCGAGTTGCGACGGGGCGAACTCGATCGCCGGGGATGGCCCCGCGGCCCGCGGTTTCGGCAGATCGGCGATGCGAGACCACCGGCCGTCGCCGGGGGAAAACCGATACGCATCGGACAGGAACGGCTTGATGCGCTCCGGCTTGCCATCGGCCGCGGCCTTTAACCGCAGTCCGCCGATCAGATAGAAGTCGGAGCCGACGGCCCCGGCCACGGACAGCATCCGCTCCGGTCCCGGCCACGTGGGACGTTTGGACCATCGCCACAACGCCGGGGAATCCGGCGTCACATCCAACGACAGGAACTCCGAACGGCACTCCGCCGCGGACGGAGAGTCCGTGCCTCCGGCGACAAACACGGTTGAACCGGCCGACGTGCCGCAGCCGTTCGCCAACGGTAGAGGCAGCGGCGCGACCGGCGCGATGCGGACGTCGTCACCGGTCCACGCCATCAGGAAGCAGTCCGCGTAATGCCGGTCGAGATCACTGCCGCCGATGCACAGCACGCCGTGCGAGGTCTCCGCCGCGACGCCGTATCCCAACGGCCGCGGCAGTTTTGTCCGGGCGATTCGCCACGGCCCCTGCGGATCGGTCAGCACGTAAACTTCGTCGTGCCAGATTTTCTGCGCGCCGTCCCACGGTCGACCGGCGGGAAAGTTGGCCCCGCCGGCGACGATCAACGCATTGTTCGAGACGCCGACGAACGCGCCCGCGAGGCCGACGGTGTCCGGCAGCGCCGGCAGTTCGGACCACGTCCAGCGCGGCGTTTGCGCCGATGCCGGCGGAGCACAGGCCGCGAGCAGCCACAGGACGAACGATGCAGCGCGCATCATCGGCTCACCGGAAGAAAAGGAACGTGACGAGCACGAAGATCGGAATCAGAATCCCGCCCGAGTACAGCATGTAGCCGAAGAAGCTCGGCATGCGGACGTTGTTTTCTTCGGCGATCGCCTTGACCATGAAGTTCGGCCCGTTGCCGATGTAGGTGTTGGCCCCCATGAACACCGACCCGCAGGAGACGGCGGCGAGCAGGTCGGCGGCGCCCTCGATCGCCAGGAGCTTTGCCAGATACTTGCCCTCGAGCGGGATGCCATGATTGCCGGCGGCCGTGGCCGCAAACGTCAGGTACGTCGGGGCGTTGTCGAGAAAGCCGGACAGGATGCCGGAGGCCCAGAACAATTCCCACTCCTCGTTCAGCCCGAGTTCTTTCCCGTTCACGTTGAGAATCGCCAAAGCGGGGATCATCGTCACGAAGATGCCCGCGAACAAAATCGCCACTTCGAAGATCGGGTCGAAGGAGAACCGGTTCTTTTCGCGCACCTGGCGTGACGTCAACAGATAGCTGACCGCGCCGGTCAGGAGCATCAGCCCTTCCTGCAGGAACGGCGGCCAGTCCTGGCCGCCGGTGCCGAGGCCGTTCCCCGCGGAATAAATGATGCCCACGATCGCGCCGAGGAACAGCAGGTTGTGGGCGCCCTCGAGGCCGAACGTCGCCTGCGGGGCGTCAGTCGTCAGCGGCGGCTCGGTGTCCCCCGTAGCCTTGTCGTGGCGATAGACCAGCGTGTCCCAGACGAAGAATACCGCCAGCAGAATGCCGTTGACGACCAGCCACTGCGGCGTCAACCGGAACGTCCATTCGAAGGGCACCCCCTTCAGGAAGCCCAGGTACAACGGCGGATCGCCCAGCGGCGTCAGCAACCCGCCGCAGTTCGAGACCGTGAAGATGAAGAACACGACGACGTGCGCCACGCGGGGGCGGGTCGCATTGGCCCGCAGCAAGGGGCGGATCAGCAGCATCGACGCGCCGGTCGTGCCGACGAAACTGGCGATCGCCGTGCCGAGGGCGAGGACGATCGTGTTGACGAGTGGCGTGCCCGCCAGGCGACCGCGGACGTAGACTCCGCCGGAAATGACGAACAGCGAGCCGAGCAAAAGCACGAACGACAGATACTCGCGGCCGGCGTGTTCCAGCGCGTGCCAGCCCGGGTCGCCGAACGACGCCAGATAGAGTGCCGTCGGCACGGCAAGGACCGCGGCGATGAGCCCCTTGCTGAGGTTGTGCTCCCACCAGTGCGGACTCGCCAGCGGAAACACGGCGATGCACAGTAGCAGGCCGGCGAACGGCAACATCGAACCCAGCGGCAGCAGTTCGCCCATCTTTGGGCCCGGTTGGTGGTGCCCCGGTTCCCTAACTGCGGCGCGATCGCCCTCATCGACCGGTGCGACGGCGTGCGCTGCGTTGTCCTGCCCGAAACAGAGCGCCTCGGCGAGCATCAGCGCAACCACCACCGAACCCAGAACGCATCGTCCCACGGGCGGAAATCCTTTGCAGAGAACCGATCGGCAACACCGGGAAAGCGCGCCCGTGCGAACCGGAATGAAGGCCGCAGTCGCTCCAGAGTTTAGCCGGAACATTGCGCTGAATCGAACCGGTCAGGCTTCGCGAGCCGGAGGTGACCGCATCTTGCCGGGTGCCATGCTTGCAGCTTTGGGCAAGCATGTCTTGCCCTTGTTGCACGACATCCAGAGTCAGAATCCAACCCTTCGCGAATACTCCCCAGTCTGCCGTGTCGTTCCGCGCACTGATCGGCAAAAGACATGCTTGCCCAAAGCTGCAAGCATGGCACCCAAGATCTCAGCACCAATGTTGGCAGCCTTGTGGATCAGCCAGTCTTCTCAGCCTCGTCCGACGCCGATGGTGAAGCTGTGCCTGGCGCGTCGTTCGCGGTGGGCGAGATCCACGGCGTCTCCGTCTGCGCTCCCCCGAACAACTCGGCCCGGATGCGGTCTTTCTCGCGGTCGATCTGCTCGTCCGTGGCGCCGAGTTGGCGCAGCACGAACTCGGTCATCGTCAGCGCCACCTCTCCTTCGCCGGAGAAGACGACGTCGGCCCCGGCGTTCCTCAGCTCCGGCACCTCGCGCAGATAGGTGGCCCTGGCGAACACGCGGATGTTCGGGTTCGCCTCGCGCACCTGCCGGATCGCCTCCTCGCTGCCGTGCATGCCCGACGACGTGAGCAGGAACGCCACGGCGTTCTTCGCACCGGCCTCCTGCACCGTCTCCTGATGCGTGCAGTCGCCATACACGGCCCGCAGCCCCTGGGCTCGCAGCCGGTGCACGGTTTCCAGATTCAGTTCGATGACGACCGGCTCGATCTCGTTCTGCTGCAACAGCCGCACCAGTGTCCGGCCGACCGGACCGTAACCGACGACGATCGCGCTGTCGCGCGGGTTGGCCTCCATCGTCGTTGCAGAGGATGATGAGTCGGCCAGTCCGGCTTTGGACCGCGCGTTCAACCAGGCCCACAGCCGCGGGCGACGTTTGGCCTCGGCCTCGAAGTAGCCGATCAGCCGATACAAGATCGGGTTCAGGCTGATCGAAATGATCGCGGCGGCGATGAGCGCGTTGGTCGCGGCTTCGGGCAGGATGTGCAGTTCCTCACCCAGGGCAGCGAGAATAAACGAGAACTCGCCGATCTGCGCCAACGCCACCGCCACCGACAGCGCCAACCGCAGCGGAGACCGTAAGTACAGCACGATGGCGAACGCCGCCAGCGGCTTGCCGATCAGAATCACCCCCAATGTCGCCAGCACCAGCAGCGGGGCTTCGAGGAGGAACATCGGGTCGAACAGCATCCCGACTGAGACGAAGAACAGGACGGCGAAGGCGTCGCGCATCGGCAATGCCTCGGACGCCGCCCGGGCGGCG
>JAWXBB010000512.1:0-4594 GCA_034439795.1 Planctomycetaceae bacterium
CGCTTCTGCGGTTTTATCGTCCAGATGGCGGGATGGTACGTTCCCGTTAGGACGATGCTGCTGTGAGGTAAGAAGACCGCCCCGGCAGCAGCGTGCCACTCGTTGCTGGGTGGTCTCGTGTTCTGCGGACGGTGCGGGAAGCGGCTGATGGTGCAGTACAGTGGACGTGCGAATCGACTGCGCTATCAGTGCTGTCGCGCGGCACAGAATCTGGGAGAACCGTTGTGCCAGGGCATCATGGGGCACGACCTCGACCGTTTCCTGACCGAACGCCTCTTTGAAATCCTGGAGCCGGCATCGCTGGAACTGTCCCTCGCGGCCATCGAAGATCTCGAACGGGAACGGGCGCGCCTCGATGGGCAGTGGCAGCAGAAGCTGGAGCGCGCTGCGCATCAGGCTGATCGCGCGGCACGCCAATTTCAGGCTGTCGAACCGGAGAACCGGCTGGTCGCCCGGACGCTGGAAAAGAACTGGGAAGCGGCTTTGCACGACCAGGAGCAACTGCGGCGCGAGTACGATGAGTTCCGTCGCACGCAGCCGCTGATGTTGGATGAAGCGCAGCGCGAGCTGATTCGGCATCTCGCTGAAGACATTCCCGCGCTGTGGGTCTCGCCAACCATCATGCCGCAAGATCGCCAGCAGATCGTGCGGATGCTCGTGGAGCGAATCGAGCTTCATATCGAAGGCGACAGCGAACAGACCGGCCTCGTCATTACTTGGGCTGGTGGCTGTACCAGCCGTCATCGACTCTGCCGGACCGTGATCAGCTATGCACAGCGTTCCGATGTCGATCAGCTCATCACCCACATCGTTCAGTTGCGGCAGAGCGGACTCTCGCTGAAGCAGACCGCCGAACAACTGAATCGCGAAGGCCTGGCCCCCCTCCGCGGGCAGCGCTTCACTCACTTCATGATCAGCCGGCTGCTGGTCCAACGCGGACTGCATCTGCCTTATGGTCGAAAGCGGCCCGAGTCGGCCGCGCTCAGCGAGCAGGAATGGTGGCTTCCCGATCTCGCTGACGAACTCCAAATGCCGCGCAGCAGCCTGGCTCACTGGCACCGCATTGGTTGGGTCCACGGCCGCAAGCTGCCGGGCCTGCGAGGCCGACTGGTCCTCTGGGCCGACGAGGCCGAAGTCAACCGGCTTAAGGAACTCCGCCAAACCCGCCGGCGCTGGTCCGACTGTCCCTACCCCAGGGAACTGACCACGCCGAAACCCCGGACGAACTGTCGTTAAGCAGATCGCAAAGGAGCGTATTGTGAGTGAGGCTTTGTGTACCCGAACCCCGTGGTTTTCGCGATCTCGATGATCAGCTCGCGAATCTCGCGGGGCTTCCGTTGCCCTCCTTTGGGGTTTTTCAGTTTCTTGCCGGATTGCTCATCGCGGACCCAGCGGTAGAACGTGCCTGGGGACACAATCGTGATCAATTCTTCGATGGCGCGTCCGAGGGCCTTGCCGAACTGAATCAGCCGCTGGCGCTCTTCCGGTCGAGTGTGGATCTCGCCGCCTGCCCGCTTACGGAGGATCTTGTTCTCTTCTTTCAGGAATTGGACGTACTTCGCCAATTCCCGATCCGTGGCGGAAGCAATCAGAGTCAGCAGAGGGTGAAAAAATCGGGCCACCGCGGTAATGTCCTGACTTCGTATTCTGGAAGGTGTTGCACATTCGTTGTACCGCGCTTTATGCAGCGAAAAGCGTCCGCCTGCCGGTCATTCTCGAAGCTGCTCTAAGGTCATTTTCGGCGGACGTTACAGACCGCACAAAGGCCCTAGTTGGCACCTCGAAGTTGGGCGTGGAATGCGATTCATTCCCCCCACTTATCCAACCACTAATGAGCAAAAGCGTACTTTGAGCAACGCATTGGCAAAGCGTGGGCAAAAAGAAACCCCCTGATTTCAGGGGGTTTCAACAAGCATTAGGAACGCGTTGGGAAAGCGAACAGGTCTACGGAACCGTTTCTGAAAGAGGATGTCAAGCGGCATTGGTTTCCGGTGGGGTCATGGCGCACTGATCACGGTCTGCGTGATCGCATGGGTTTTTGGTGTCGGTGATGTTGTCGGCCGCCGGCGCTGGTGTTTGAGCCGGCCCCTGTGGAACTCTGCTGGGTACTGCTCTGCTTGAATTCGCCGTGGTTGTCGTGGCTCCGGGATGTTGCGATCGATCTTGTCGCGCGCGATCGCTCCCCACACATTCCTTCGCGAGTCACTGCTGACGAGCATCGTCAGCAGCTCTGCCGAGGATGGCAGACGCGGATTTGTCTCATGCGAATTCCTCACCGGAAGATCCACTCCAATCAAAGGATCGTGCTGCCTGCCTGACGGTCAGTTGACAGCATCTACGGTTCCGTGCGAGTTGGACTTTCCAGGAGGGATCTCCCATCGCCGGCGTGGCGACGGGGATCGAACAACCAGGCGAATCTCTTCCGGGGTCTCCTTGGTGATAGGGGGTCGTTTCAGTCAGAATTCATGTTGCTCAGGCGGCCATGCCGGCGTGGGCTCGGCACTCGGAATACGTCTGCCGTTTGCTGAGCATCTGCCAGATCACGGTCGCCAGCTTTCTCATGACCGCGACGCGGGCAATTGTGCTGCCGCGACGACGGCGAATCCGCTTGTACCACTCCCGAAGCCGGCCATCCTTCCGCAAGGCCTGGTGAGTGACCTGGGCCAACAGCCAGCGGGCGGTATTGCTGCCGGCTTTGGTGATATGTCCCAGCCGTTGACTGTGTTCTCCGCTGTTCCGACACCCCGGCGTTAAGCCCCAATAGTTGGCCAGGCTCCGCGCTCGCGGGAAACGTTGCACACTCCCCACCCGGCAGACCAGGGAGGTCGCCGTGAAATAGCTCACCCCCGGGATCGACCGCAGCAGCTTCTCATCCTCATTGTTGCGGGAGCGTTCGATGATGACCCGCTCCAGTTCGTCGACGCGCTGCTGAGTGCGTTCCAAGTCCGCCACGAGAAATGTCATCTCCATCCGGTCGATCTCGGGCAGGACCAACTCCTTTAGCCAGGCCACCGCTCGCTGTGTCGGGAATGTCTTCGTCGGCAGGCTCCATTGAAGATTATGCCGTCGCAACAGGTGCTTGATCTTGTTGATCACCCGTGTCCGCGATTCACTAGCTTCCTTCCGCAGTGTGGTCAGCCGTCGGTTCTGCTGATCAGTCGCCGAAGGCAACTGCACTTGCCGGAGACCGCGGACCGGTTTCCCGGCCAGAAAGCGCTCGCGATTCACCCACAACAGCTCGCTCAACGCGGCGGCATCGCGCCGGTCGGTCTTCTGCTTCTTCCGCTCCTCGGGGCGATGGCCCGTGTCACCAGCTCGGCACCCGGGATGCGAGCTGAAAACTGCATGAAATTACACTCGGAAGTCCGCTACGTTGATTAGTCTCGGCGTCCTTGGCGAGCCGACCACACCGAGAACAAACAATTCAGTGAATTCGCCGTTAACTGGTTCCCTCTCAATCGCTTACCGCACTTGCAGATCCTAGTGCCGAGTTAGGCTGAGCCGATTAGGACTCTCCGCCGTGACGGATTAGCCTCTGCTTGTGAACATGCGTCACGCGAGACAGCATCTGGCCGCCCCCGCCCGGTACATGAGCCTGATCCACACCTGCCAACTCTGCCATGCCAATCCGTTCGATTACCTCACCCAGCTTCAGCAACATGCTGACCAGGTGGCCGCCCTGCCTCACGACTGGCTCCCCTGGAACTATCGCGAATCCCTGCTGGAGTGAAGTGACAAGGGAATCACAGCCATGCCCAAACGCCAGCCCAAACGAGTCGCATCTGCTGGAAAGCGAGCCGATTCAACGGCTGGGCTGCGCCGAGCGCTCACCCAGCGGACCAAAGCGGAACTGATCGACGTGCTGTTGGACCTGGCCCGCGAAAACCGCGGCATCCTCCGGCGGCTCACCGCGCGGTTCGATGTCGCGGCGACGACTGAGGAACTCGGGGCGGACACGCGTATGGCGATCGCCGACGCGACCGACTTCGACGAGCGGGACATCAACCGCAACTTCGATTATGACTACGAAGCCTACCGCCAGGTGAAGCGAAACCTCAGCCGCTTGATCGATGCGGGGGAGTTGCCATCGGCCATGCAGCTCGCATTGGACCTGATGAAGCGAGGCAGCTATCAGGTCGAAATGAGCGACGAAGGCCTGATGACCTACGACATCGAGGACTGCTTGAGCGTCGTGTTCCCAGCCCTTCGGAAATGCGAACTGCCGGCAGACACCGTGATCGCCTGGTGTGCCGCCATGCTCGACAGCGACCGCGTCAAATTCATCGCCGCCGAGCAGCTTGAATCACTGCGGCGTCAGCACCTGACCACCGCAGCACGATAACCGCACTGCGGGATAGCGGAACGTCCGCCTGGTCTTAATGGCGGCGGTTGACGGTGGCGGCGGGCGGAATGCGCCCGCCCAGCCTTCCAACCCACCCCCGACGGGCCGCAACATTTTGCAGACTCGCCGGAAGGGCATGATGCATCCGTACCCGGAGGCAACAGGACGCCAATTGAACTTTTCGGCGTTCGCGTGTCCGCGTGGGACGACCGTGTTCGATTCCTGATTGGTCTGCTTGAAGCATGATGTGAG
>JAWXBB010000513.1:0-2780 GCA_034439795.1 Planctomycetaceae bacterium
GAGCAAGGGGTTGGGCAAGGCGATGGCCCGGGGGTTCGCGAAGGCCGGGGCGAATGTTGTTATATGCAGCCGGCATCAGGCCGAGTTGGACGCCGCGGTGGCGGAGATTCCCGCGGAGACGAAGTCGCAGGTGCGGGCGTTCGTGGCCGATCTTGCCGACCGGGCGCAGACCGAGCAACTGGCGCGCGACGCCCTCGCCGCATTCGGCCGCATTGATATCCTCGTCAACAATGCCGGCAGCAATGTTCCAGAATGGACCGACGTCGTCACCGACGCGAACTGGGACCGCATTCTGGAACTGAACCTCAATTCGTGCATGGCCCTCACGCGGGCGGTGGCGCCGGGGATGAAGGAGCGCCGCTGGGGCCGGATCATCCACATTTCGTCGGTGATGGGGCTGATGTCGAAAGCCGGCCGCGGCGCGTACTCGGCGACGAAGGCCGCGCTCATCGGTCTCGCCCGGGCGCAGGCGCTGGATCTGGGGCAGTACGGCATCACCGCGAACTGCATCGCCCCCGGCCCGTTTCTGACCGACCTGCCGCAGAGCGTGCTCTCCCCCGCGGAACAGCAGCAGTTCGCCGAGCAGACGGCGCTCGGCCGCTGGGCCAACCCGGACGAACTCGCCGGCCCGGCGCTCTTGCTGGCGAGTGACGCCGGGAGCTACATCACCGGCGCGACGCTGCTCGTGGATGGCGGGATGTTGTGCAAGTGACGGGAAACATCGTGTCCTGACATCCGTCCCGGAGGGACTACAGCCATTAGCCGGTGGTTGAGCGCAGCGATACCACCGGAAGCGGACGCGAGCAACGGAACGACCCCGGCAGGGGTCGCAGCGCCGACGAGGGCTGCGACCCCTGCCCGGGGTCGAACACATTCCCCGCGGTCAACCGGTGGTGTCGCTGCGCTCGACCACCGGCTAATGGCTGTGAACCCTGCGGGTTCAAGAACTTTGTCGGGCATCTTAAAAAGTAGACCGGGCACTCCGTGACCGGAAGCATTCGAGTCACGGAGTGACTCGTCGACTTTCGTTACGCCACCGGCAAACCGGCCTTGCGGAGTTTCCCGCGGGCGCGCGACAGCGTCGGGCCGATGGAGTTCTCCGGGATGTGCAGCGCGCGGCTGATGTCGTGGTACGACCGGCCGTCGAGGTGGAACTGGCGGACGATCTCCGCCTCCAGTTCCGGCAGGCCGTCGAGCATCTGCTGAACCAGCTCGCGCTGGTCGATCCGCGGCTCGGGCTCGGCGTGTTCGACGGTGTCGTGATGCGCCCGCACGTGCCCCATCGCCTCGGAGAACCGGCGGCGGATCATTTCCTTCACGACCACGCGGCGGGAAATGACGGACAGATACGTCGCCAATGACGACTTGCCGCGGAAGTTCCGCAGCACGGCGAAATCGTTGCCAAGCAGCGTCACGAAGACTTCCGAGCAGAGGTCGTCCGCGTCGTCGCTGGTGATGGGCACGCTGCGGGCGTGGGCGGTGTGCTGCACCACGCGGTAGAACAGGCCGGCATACCGGTCGACGAAGTCCTTCCACGCCCCTGGCTCGCGGGCGAGACAGCGCTGGATGAGACTGCGGTCGAGGTCGGTCAGCGCCACGAAATCTTTCCGGGGTTGAGTCGCTTGCCGGAACCGCGGCGAAGCCTGCCAGCGGGTTCGCCGGAAGCCTCGCCGTGCCATGCGGTCATTTCAATAGTATGCCGCCCTGGGGACGGGGGCAAGATGTGTCTACCCGCGGGCTGGGTTATCAGGGATTCTCAAGGTCAGGAATTCCGCGTGGGCAAACTCGGCAAAACTGCTTGAACCGCCTGCATTTCCGCCACATTCGGCGAGTCTGGCAGAGTGGTTGCAGATTCCCACGGCAGTGACTAGGATTCTCAAGACTGTCGGGGTCAAAATCTCGATTCCCGCCGGTGAGATGTCCGACATGTTTCGGGTGAACGGCTTCACGGCCGCTGGCCCGCGGGTGGCGAATTCTTCCGATCCCCTGTCAGCCGAAAGCGAGAACAGGCATGACCCACGTCGTCGCGGAACCGTGTTTCAACTGCAAGTACACCGACTGCGTGGTCGTCTGCCCGGTCGAGTGCTTCTACGAAGGGGAGGCGATGCTCTACATCCACCCCGACGAGTGCATCGACTGCGAGGCGTGCGTCCCCGAATGCCCGCCCGCCGCGATCTTCCACCAGGACAACCTGCCGGCCCAGTGGTCGGACTACACCGCCCTCAACGCGGAGATGTCCCCGAACTGCCCCGTCATCACGGAGAAGAAAGACTCGATGGGCCCGCCGATCGAACGGTAAGCGCGGCGCATCGACATCAACACACCGGACGCCCAGGGATTGCTATCCCTGGGCTTCTTCGTTGATGCTCAATACCGCGGCACGCCCGGATCGATCTGCTGCGACCACGCGTCGATGCCGCCCGTCATGTTGCTGACCTTCGCGAAGCCCTGCCCGCGGAGCCACATCGTCACGCGCAGGCTGCGGCCGCCGTGATGGCAATGCACCACGATCTCGCCGTCCCGATGCGGCTCCAGCTCGGCGACGCGCTCGGCCAACTGGCTCATCGGCAACAGCGTCGTTCCGGCGATCTTCGCGGTCGCATATTCGTCCGGTTCGCGGACGTCGACGAACAGCAACGGCGTGCCCGCGTCGAGTTTTGTTTTCACTTGTGCACACGTGATTTCGAGCGGAGCGGTTTCGGGCATGGTCTTCTCGTTGATTTGCGATCTATTACGGGTTCAATGACGCATCCTGGTTAGCCGCGACCCGGAGGCTTTGC
>JAWXBB010000514.1:0-3197 GCA_034439795.1 Planctomycetaceae bacterium
CGTGTCCCCTCCATCAAGGCCAAAAGCCGCTGTCTTTTCCATCCCAATCCCAGCCAATCACTTGCGCGACTTCTAAGTGCCATTCGTCGATGTGACCGATGCGGCCTTGCCCCTCGGACGCTCTGACACCGCAGCAGAGCCGCTCCCAAAGAAGATCATTCTTGATCTTCCGCAGCCGACGTTCGACCTGGAGCGTCTTTAGTCGCAGAAGGTTCGATGGCGGAACGGACAGCCGGTCACGGCGTCTTTGCTGCCATCGTTCCTGTTCTGAACGTGATGCGCGATCACATCCCGCTGACACTTGAAGCAAAGGCCATCCTTGGCGACGAAGCACATGCCGTATCGCTCGGTCTGCTTTTGGACGAACTCCGCGCGCTTCGCTTCAGTGATCTAATTCGATTGAGCCGTAGTCGTTCTCCTTCGCGGTATTCTACGCCATCGAGCATGTTGCGCGCACACTACCCACGTATCCGCCCAAGTCCACCACGACATGCCAGTGCCCTGAGTGCGGAGGGACCAGCGCGGCAGGGGACCGCTTCGCCAGGCCGCCGTAGTACCGGTAGCTCCGTCCGTTGCGGTAGCTGCTGAAGTTAATGTCGTCCATCAGCAGGACGTTTGCCTGCTGATCGAGTTCGACCTGGATCACGTTGTCCGGTCCGGCGTTCATATCCCAGTGCAGAATCTTCATTTCTTTCAGACTCCAAAGTTGAGGAAAGAAATGGGCGACGAACGCCGCCCATGGCTGAGCATCATAGCTGTCCGCATTGCTGCGGATCGTCCCTAGTACCGACGGCTGCCGGCCATCGCGGTCGTCGCCGAAGCGATCAGGCTGTCGCCGACCCGCTTGAGGACCGTGCCCTCGGCGGGTTGGCGGCATAACATGCCTTGTCGAACGGCTGCGACTGCCCCGTGGCGAACAGGCCCGCGCAGTCGCTGCGGTCGTTGTTCCAGGTGTAGTTCCCACCTGTGAAGAGGTGGATGTCGGCGCCGTTCTTGTCTTCCGGCAGGAGGGCCGTTTCCGGTCCACTGCCAGCATGGATGCGGACCACCTGCTTCGATTGCAGGCTGCCCTTGAAGGACATCACCTGCTCCCACCGCGTCGTCCGGCCGTCGGCGCTGTACGCAACGTGCTCCAAGGTCACGTTGTCCATGGTCACGGGTCTGTCGATGCCCGACACGCCGGAACTCGCGAAGCACTTTGGTTACCCGGCGAATCAACGACCGGGTTGCGGCTTTCCCGTGGCGCATCTGCTGGGACTGTTCGATGCCGCGAGCGGGTTGTGCCGCCAGGTGCTGGCGACGCCGATGGCGACCCAGGACCTGCCGCAGATGCCGGCCCTGTTCGGAGTCTTCCAGCGCGAAGATGTGCTGGTGGCGGATCGCGGCTCTTGCAGTGGGGCCCATCTGGCCTGCCTGCTGAAACGCGGCCTTTCTGCGGTCTTTCGCGGGCATGCCTCGCAGCGGATCGACTCCACGCCGGGCCGACCCCATCGGCGGCGGACGCATCATGCGGCCCCGCGCGGGACGCCTCGGCTTCCCGCCAGCCAATGGGTGCAAGCGCTGGGTTCCGACGACCAGCTCGTGCGCTGGTTCAAGCCGCCCGAACGACCGCGGTGGCTCAGTCGCGAGGAATCGGCCGCACTGCCGGACGCATTGTTGTTGCGCGAACTGCGATACGCGGTCAGGGTCCCCGGCTTCCGGACGCTGTCGATCACGCTGCTCGATCCGGTGGCCTTCCCCAAAGACGCGCTGGCCGAGTTGTACCAATGGCGGTGGCGGATCGAAGGCCACTTCCGCGAACTGAAGACCACGTTGCGGCTGGAGCCGCTGAAGTGCCGTCGCGTGGACGGCGTCCTCAAGGAACTGACGATGCTGGCGCTGGTCTACAATCTGGTCCGCGCCGTGATGCGCGAAGCCGCGCGACAACGGGGCGTGCCGGTCGAGCAGATCAGTTTCACCGACACTTGGCGCTGGCTCCAGGCCAACTCGCCGCTGCCACTGTCGCAACTCGTCGTCAACCCGCACCGTCCCCACCGTAGCGAACCCCGCGCGATCAAACGCCGCCCCAAACCCTACCCGCTCCTCACCCAATCCCGGCGCAGCCTCAACCAACGACCACCACAACCCTTATAAACTAACCGGATGCCATTCGACTCCGACCCAGCCACCCGTCGTCAAGTCTGTTCTCTCAGCGGCAACACGTCTCAGGCCGACCAGCATGCTCAATCGTGGGGATAGACATAATAAACCACGCCGAGGCATTTCTGCCTCGGCGTGGTTGTTATTCGCTTGCTGCCTTTCTACCGGAACCTTCTACGGCCTCTTGACAACATTCTGCTGCAACGTCACCGCGGTCTGTGCCAGCAGCCTGCCGTTGATTGTTGCGCCGGTGTTCATGGCGA
Source organism: Planctomycetaceae bacterium (assembly GCA_034439795.1). Lineage (GTDB taxonomy): Bacteria > Planctomycetota > Planctomycetia > Planctomycetales > Planctomycetaceae > DSVQ01. Next base: position 2,403 of record JAWXBB010000514.1, read on the forward strand.
TCGACGTCTCAGACAGAATGGTCCCATTGAATTGTGATGTCGTTCCCAGTGTCGCCTGGCCGCCAACTTGCCAGTAGATGTTCCTGGGTTGTGCGCCGCCTCTCAGGAGAACTTTCCGGGCGTTAGCGAGCTGGAGATCTCCCGCGATCTGAAGGATCCACACGTCTTGTGCACGACCACTGAACGTGACGTCTGCCGGGATCGTTACGTTGGAACTCCATTTGTAGACGCCAGGGGCAAGAATACGGCCACCAATATTTCCAGCGCCCAGCTCGGTGACGGTATTTGGCCGAGCGGCGGCGGCGTCGGTGTAGGCGGTTTGCATGTCACTCACCGCCGTCGAGAGCTTGGTCGCGTTGGTGATCCTGCATGGCATGGGTCCGGCGGCATCGACGCTGTAAATAGTGCCAACCACTTCACTGCAGGTGAGGAGAATCGCGGCCCCGGTGATGGGGCTCGCCCCCACATCCCCGGTGATCGCCGAAGCGGAGACATTCGTCACCCCCGTTTTCGAGAGGATCGCAAAGCCGCCCGCGCTCCCCAGGTTGACCGGCGGTGGACCGGCCGCGTACGCCACCCCCAATTGGTTCGCTTGAATCGCGAGTGAGAGAACGAATCCGCTGATGGCCATCAATGCGATGCGCATGCTGGAACCCTTCGTGACGCTGGTGCCGCTAGACCGAGCCGCGACACAACTGAAGGGCCGCTTTGAAAAACTCGCCACTTCACCCGTAGCAATCCGTGCGCCAGCGCCTAACGCCTTACTGAATGAAGATTCGTACAGCTGCGATGCTC
>JAWXBB010000515.1:0-16270 GCA_034439795.1 Planctomycetaceae bacterium
CGCTTCTGCGGTTTTATCGTCCAGATGGCGGGATGGTACGTTCCCGTTAGGACGATGCTGCTGTGAGGTAAGAAGACCGCCCCGGCAGCAGCGTGCCACCGGGGCGTTGGTTCGTCAATCGAAATGGCCCCGCGCGCTGTGGGCGACGGATTTCTTCTCGGTCAAATCCATCACCGCCCGCGGGATTCAAGAGCTGTATCTGATGGTCTTTCTCTGCATGGAATCCCGCGAAGTGATCGTGTCGACCTCGACACGACGGCCCAACTCGAAATGGGTTGTGCAACAGACGGAAGCCTTCATCGCGAAAACCGCTGAACGGACGGAGAAGCCGTCCATCGTGATGCACGACCGGGACACGAAGTTCACCAAGGAGTTCGTGGCGACGCTGAAGGCCAAGGGCATTCGGACCAACGCTTTGCCGGTCGCATCCCCGAATCTGAAGGATCATGCTTCATCTTGCACCTCTTTCCGACGATGGGACGGGACCTTGGGAAAACGTCTTCGGTCAGCGAGTTTGTGGCCTTGTTGCTTGGTAGGGCTGTCGGCTGTGGGCGGTTCGAACAGGCACTCGTGCTTGTCATTGTAGGCGTGGCCTTGCAGTAATCCTTGCCGGCACCACAGGCAGATCGTCTGGCGGCTGACGCCCAGTTGGGCCGCGAGTTCTTGGATCGTCAACAGGCCGCGTGCGCGCAAGCGATCGAAGCGGGGTTTGAGCCGGTAGTCGCGGCGGATGTTGGCCACGATGCGGTTCGAGAAGGGACGGCCTTCGCCGGAGGTCCAACCGCGCTCATTGAGCTGCGCGGCGATCTCCGAATCGACATGGTCAGTCAGCAGGCGATCGATCTCGGCCACCACTTCGGGAGCCGTCTGCCGGATCTTCCACGCGGACGGCGGCCGTGCCAGCGAGAGGGGATGCGTGGCGCCCCCTTTGAACCGCACCTGCGCGAGCACCATCTCGGTCTGCGTCAGCGTGACGTCTTCGATCAACAGCCGCACCATCCGCTTGCGGTCGCGCGCGCTGGTCTGCGGCGAGTTCCACAGCTTGGGGAAGTCGGTGGCCAGTGCGAGCACCTGGGCCCGACACCGTTCATCGAGCAGTTGATGATCGGTGGCCCGCCGCTGTTCGGCTTCGTCTTGCGCCGCAGTCAATGTGCGGAGCTTTTCGTTCCAGTCCGCTTCCAGCGCATCGGCGACGAGCCGATTGCCGGGATCGACCTGCATGTAGCGTTGGCGTGCCAGGTCAGCTTCATATCGTGCGCGTTCCACCTGCTGCTGGCGGAGCCGATCGACCTCCTCGAACCGGGCCTGCAGTTCCTGCTGCACGGCGAAGGCCACGTTGAGCGTGACCGGTGTCATCCGCTCCAGGAGCAACCGGCCGATGGCTGCATCCAGGGCCTGGCCATGTATGCTCTGGCAGACCTCTTCGCCGTGTTGCGTGCTCTCTCGCTGGCAGATGTACTGCGGCACCAGCCCGCCGGGCCGGCGATGGTAGCGGAGCGACATCCGTCGTCCGCAGACGCCGCACAGCACGAGTCCCTGCAAAAGCGCGGGGCCTTCACCGGCGGGACCATGACGGCGGTCGTCGCCGTAGCTTTGTGCCGCATCGCGCAGTTGCTGCTGATGCACCTGATACTGCTCCCAGGTGATGTACCCCGGATGCGTGCTGAGCAACAGCGTATGCCACTGGTCTTGCGGCAACTGTCGATGTTCGACGTGCCCGTCCCCCCGCTTGCGGTTCGACGACCGGCCGAACGCGAACGCGCCGGCATAGCGCGGGTTGTGCAGCATCTGCAGCGCGCGGCTGTGGATCAGCGGCCCACAGATCAGTTCGCCCTTGCGCGGGCCGCCGCGCACGTGCCGCGGGAACAGCAGCTTCTCGCGCCGGAAGAACTTCACGACCGCCAGCGCCGAAGCGGTCCGTTCGTAGGTCTGGAAGAACGTGTGCAGTGTCTGTTGCACCTGCTGATCCGGGTCCAGCACGACGCGGCCCTGCAGATCGTAGACCAGTCCCACCGGAAGCAGGAACTGCAGTTCGCCGCGGCGGGCCTTGTTGCGCAGCCCGCCTTGCAGCCGCGCCCGCAAGACGTGCAACTCGGCTTCGCTCATCGTCCCCTTGAGACCCAGCAAGAGCCGGTCGTTGAAGTGGCTGGGATCGTACAGGCCGTCTTCGTCCAGGATCAGCGTGTCGGTCAGTGCGCAGATCTCCAGCAGTCGATGCCAGTCGGCACAGTTGCGCGCCAGCCGCGAGACTTCCAGACCGAGCACGATCCCGGCATGGCCCAGGCCGACCTCCGTCACCAGCCGTTGAAAGCCGGCACGGTCGGCCGCCGATGCGCCCGACAGTCCCAGGTCATGATCGATGACTGTGATCTGTTCGATGGGCCAGCCCAGCGCCACCGCCCGCTCGCGCAAGGCGTACTGCCGCTCGGTGCTCTCGGTGTTCTCGAACACTTGCCGCAGCGTGGACTGCCGGACGTAGAGATACGCCTCGCGCCGCAAGTGACTGGCTGTGACCTTCTGATGGGTGCCGAGTTCCAGGTTCATGCGTGGACCTCCTGAGAGTGATGGAGCAGCATGTCCACCAGCAGCCGTGTCCACTGGTCGGACAAGTCAGAAACTGAAGACGTGGAACCCGCCGTGGCCGATCCTGACACCGATGACGTGATGCGGAATGGCAGCGCGCAGTCGCTCCAGACGCGCATCCAGGCCGTCACGCCGCGCTGCAGCAGCACGGTCAGGCCGTGACCGGCCGAGAATGATTGTCCTGCGGGCTGCAGGATCTGCTGACGCAGCTCTTCGTAACGAGAAGTCCACTCCATCGCCGGCGTCTCCGGACTGGGAAGTGGGACAGGGGTCGGCGCTATCGCCCCTTTTTTCGCCGCCGCAGCGCCCGTTCGACACTGCGCGGATGGACCGAGAATCCGAATCGCTCCAGAATGCGCTCCGCCAGCGCGGGAGCCCGCAGCAACGCATCGAGGGCCAGTTGCTCTTCCAGAAACGCCACGACTTCGTCGGACAGCTTGGAGGCCTGCTGCGGTCCGGGCCGGCGACGGATCAGGCCCGGCAAGCCCCGCTCGGCGAACAGCGCCTGCGCCTGGTAGAACGAAGGCCGCGAGAAGCCGAACGCCTTGGCCGCCTCGGTGATCGACAGCCCATCGAGCTGCACGCGGCGGAGCATCTCGTACTTGACCTGCACCAGGTCCCGCCGGTCGAAGAACTCGTGGCCCAGGAACAGCGGGTCGGTGACCAGCTCCGGGCGCGAGTTGAGAGCGCCGGTCTCCCGCAGCGCCTCGCGCTTGGCATCCTGGCGGCGGCTCATGACAGCCTCCTGCAGCGGGGCATCCGACTCGTCCCCGGTGTGTAATGACGATTATGTCACTTAACAAGAGACCGTCAAGCCACTTCCGCGGATGAATCCGAGAATATCCGCAAATATTGTGAGTATCCACCGAGTACGCGCCACGCTCCTCGGCCCGCTGCGGCAGACTCGGCTTTACACATCCGGCAGAATTGGCTTTGCGCGCCGATTTCAGCGCCGTGACGCTCATAACGCGTCTCCGGGCGCAACAACCTGCACCAGCCGCGACAGCTCGACGAGGTCCGAGACCCGGAACGATGACCGGCCGGCCGACACGGCCACGAAGACATCCGGCGGCCCCACGCTCGTCCAGGCCGCAGGCAGTGACACGAGCGCGCCCCGCTCGTCGAAGAAATCCACCTGCGGATGGCCCCAGTTGACCCGGTACGCCACCAGCTCGAACTCGCGCCCCAGCCACGGATGAAACGGATGCGTCACGCGAAACCGTCGCGAGTCAGCACACCCATCAGGAGCATTCGACGGTAAAGACCAATGGACGCTGCGAGCGTTTCATTCAGAGCATCAAGCGAGAATGCTTGCAGAGATTCATTCTCTTCGGCCAGCGGCACCTGGACCACATTACGGCCGAATGGGTCGCCTATTACAACACGCGACGCGCGCATATGAGCCGCGGACATCTGCCGCCGATTCGCGAGGTACCGGAAGAGGTGCCGAAGCTGGACCGAGACCAAATCGTAGTCCGGTCCTACGTCGGTGGGCTGGTGAAATCGGTTGAACGCAAGGCGGCTTGATGAGCTTCCCCGCGTCAAAGGGGCCACGGTGAATTCACCGTGGAGACGGCGTTTCGGTTGCGGCCGGGCAATAGGTTTCGGGCGCTTCAATGGGGCCACAGCAGAATGCTGAGGAGACTCCACGTTTCGGCAACCTCACGACGCGCTTAACCTATTTCAATGGGCCACGGTCTTTGGGACCGTGGAGATATCGCCGCGAAGGGATCAACCCGCGTGGAGATCACCGGCCTTCAATGGGGCCACAGCGCGGCCGTGGATGACGCGGCCGCTGCGCCGCAGGTGCTGGCCCAGCTCGACCGTCACCGCTTCCCGCGGCTGGAGGTGGTGTGGGCGGACACCCGCCCCTCGGAACGTGAACGGCTGGTGAAGTTCGGCAAGGCTCTGGGGAAGGCCATCGAAGAACTGATCAGCATCGTCTCCCCCAGCACCTTCTACCGCTGGTGCCGGGAGGCCCAGTTCGGCAAGAAACCGAAGCACCCTAAAGGGGGCCAACGGAAGCCGCGAGAAATCCGAGAACTGGTGATTCAGATCGCCAAAACGACTGGGTTCGGCTACAGCCGGATTATCGGGGAACTCCGGAAGCTGGGGATCAAAAAGATCAGCCGGCAGACGGTGCGGAACATCCTGAAGGAAGCCGACATCCAACCGGGCCCGGATCGAACGTCCGACTGCTGGGAAAACTTCCTCCAGCGTCACGGCGAAACACTCTGGGCGGTAGACTTCTTCTCGGTGAAGTCGGTGACGGTCCGCGGTCTCCGCGACCTCTACCTGATGGCCTTCCTGTGCCTGAAGACCCGAGAGGTCATCGTCACGAGTTCGACGGAGCATCCGAATTCGGCCTGGGTCAAACAGCAGACGGAACGGTTCATCGAGCAGACGGGAAACCGAACCGAAAAGCCCTCCATCGTGATTCACGACCGGGACACGAAGTTCACCAAAGAGTTCGTCGCCACGCTGAAGGCGAAGGGCATTCGGACCAACGCCCTGCCGGTGGCTTCACCGAACCTGAACGGCCGGGTGGAACGCTTCATCCAGACCATCAAGTACGAGTGTCTGCTGAAATTCATCCTGTTCGGCCGGCGGCATGTCGACCACATCGTGGCGGAGTGGGTGACCTACTACAACCAGGTCCGGTCCCACATGGAGCGAGGTCACCTGCCACCGATCCGCGAAGCTCCAGAGGAGGAAGCCGTGAGCAACGGACCAAGGGTTCCTCTTCGAGATATTGCTCGACCGGTCCTCCGAGAAGTCATCGTTCAAGCCGGGATTAGTTATCGGACAATTGGCGTGAAGTGGTGGGGTGAAGGAGCTTATGAACGTCAGACAATCGACGGATCACAGACCGCCGCGTCCAAATTGTGGCTGGTCAAGAAAGACGACCTCATCATCAACAAGATTTGGGTTCGACACGGATCGACAGCTGTGGCTTCCGACGCTGTGGATGGATGTGCGGCTTCGAACGAGTTCCCAACCTTCGAGCTGAATCCCAAGAAGGTACTTCCCCGGTGGCTCCATTGGCTCTCGAAAACAAGGACGTTCTGGCATCAGTGCGACGCACTCTCGATGGGCACGAGCGGTAAGAACCGGATCAAGCCGGAAAAGTTCCTCGCAATTGAGGTGCCCCTGCCGCCTCTGTCCGAGCAGCAAAAGATCGTCGAATGGATCGACGCCGTGGCCACCCGAGTCGAAGAGGCCAGGCGGCTGCGGGCTGAATTGGCCACAGAGTCGGAAGTCCTGTCATCGGTATTCTCGTTCGTCATGGAAACTAGCACGACACACCTGAATACGTCGACGCTCTTAGAATACGTCGAAAGGCACGATTCCGGTTGGAGCCCTCAATGTGGCGACTCCCCTGCCAAGGGAGACGAGTGGGCCGTCCTCAAGACAACCTGCGTGCAGTGGGATGGGTTTCATCCGGAAGAGAATAAGAGCCTGCTTGTGGGAATGACGGCGAGGCCCAACTTGGCAGTCGACCAGGGCGACGTTCTTATCACACGAGCCGGTCCCGTCAACAGGGTTGGAGTGGCATGTGTTGTGAATGAACCACGGCCCCGGCTGATGCTTTCTGATAAACTCGTACGCCTAAAGACGACATCGAAGATTGATCCCGATTACTTGGCCCTCTTTCTCCGTACCCCGAGTGCCCAGGAGTATTTCCGTCAGGGAAAGACAGGACTGGCGGAGTCGCAGGTCAACATTTCTCGGGAAAAGTTGCGCCGGCTCCCGATCAAGGTGCCGCCACTTGATGAACAACGGCGTCTGACAGCCCATGTTCAGCATCTCCAGGAGACTCTCGTTCAGGCGAAGAGGGTCCACAGGAAGATCGACTCTGAACTCTCAGCACTGCTGCCTTCAGTTCTTAATCAAGCGTTTGGAGAATCAGCATGAACCTCATGATCGTTCGCGAGTTCAAGGTCCAGAACTTCCGAAATATCGAGGATAGTGGGTGGATCCCGCTCGAATCCGTCACGGCTCTCGTGGGGCGGAATGAATCAGGGAAGACCGCACTCCTCAAGGCACTGCACAAATTCAACCCCGCATCGAGTGAGCCCTTCGTTGCCCAAAAGGATTTCCCTCGTGATCGCTTTACAAGGGATTTTAGAAACGGGGCTGATTGGCCAGCCTGTTCAATCAAGCTTGAGTTGGACCCCAAGCTGTGGGAGGGCATTCCAGCGACTGAGGGAAGCGTCGTTCCGCAATTCGCAACGGTCACTCGGTACTATGACAATTCCTTGGCCGTTGAACTTACACCTCTACCTGAAGAGCCTCTTGTTTCTCGCGACAGCTTAGATCAGGCCCTCGCAACATTCCGATCAGCAGCCGCGAGTCTCTCTGCTCCTGCTCCAGAACAGGATGCGGCATACCAAGCTGCACGAGTGGAGCTTCTCAACTGGTGTGACACATGCGACGATCGGCTAGCTGGACACTCTGACCTGAAGTCAGAAGCTGCCCTCGGTCTACTGGAGTCCCTTCGAGGTGAGCTGAATTCCAAGACGCGGGGAGAGACCACTTCAGCTGTAGCCCCCTTGCAGACGGCTATCAAGCACGCCTTACAGGAAGCACGAAAGCCGTCTATCCGTAGCCAATTGGAATCCGTCGTCGAGAAGCAACTCCCCGTCTTTATCTACTTCGACAACTACGGCATCCTGGACAGTGCTGTATATCTGCCACGGTTTGTTGAGGATGCCAACCGATCCAAAGACTCCCCCCAGGTTCGAACGATCAATGCCATGTTCAAGCATGTGCAGTTGGACGCCAAAGACGTCCTCGACCTCGGTCAGTCGGAAGCCGAGAATCAACGGCGACAGGGGCAGCAACCAACGCCTGAACAGATCAGCCAGGACCAACAGCGAAAGGAGCTGCGGAGCATCAAACTGAGTTCAGCTTCCAACGACATCACCGCGAGGTTTAGCAGCTGGTGGAAGCAGCGAAGGCATCGAATCCGATACGAGGCTGACGGCGACTTCTTCCGGATCTGGATCTCCGATGACCGTCGTCCAAACGTAGACATCGAGCTTGAAAGCCGAAGCAAGGGATTCCAGTGGTTTTTCTCATTCTACCTGGTGTTTCTCGTTGAATCCGATGACGGCCACAAGGAAGCCGTGCTTCTTTTGGACGAGCCAGGCCTGAATCTTCATCCTACGGCTCAGGAAGAACTCATCTCGTTTTTCAACGAACTGGCACAGAGGAACCAGTTGATCTACTCAACTCACTCTCCTTGGCTGATCGACGGAGAGCACTTGGAGCGGGTCCGCCCCGTCACGGAAACCGAAGACGGGCATTCTCACATTTCTGTTGGTGAGTGGCCCCGTGACCGGGAGACCATCTTTCCGCTTCAAGGGGCTGCCGGGTACGCGATGGTGCGTGCCCTCTTCCAAGATCGGAAGAACATTCTCGTGGAGGGGATGTCAGACTATTTCTACCTGCATACGCTCTCAATCTTATGTAAGCAGGCAGGCAAGACTGGTCTTCCCGATGACATCTATGTGACGCCCTGTGGAGGGACCAAGATGGTGGGCCACCTGGCATCGCTTTTCTTAGGACAACGGGTGCGTCCACTCGTGCTTCTGGACGGAGATGAGGCAGGCCGAGTTCGTCGCGATGCTCTCATGAAGGAACTCTACAACGGCCAAGAAGCTGCGATCCTGATGCTTGACGGTCTGTTCACGAGTGCAGGATTTGAAGTTGAGGACATCTTCGGAGAAGGGCCACTTCTGCCAGTTCTGAATACGATTCTGAAATCGCCGCTGACACTGACAAAGGCAGATAAGTCGAAAGGAACCTTCCCAGACCAGGTCAAAGCCGCTGCGACAAGGCTTCAAGTCGCTCTGCCGGACGGGTGGAAGGCTGAGATTGCCCGGAGGCTTGCTTCGTCCTGGGCAACTACACCCATCACAAGCATTCCGGCGGATGTTCTTGATCGTGGAGCCAAGTTGTTCGAGGAGATCATCCAGCGGTTCTCTCGATTCGACAAGAAGCTCTCTGGCTGAGAGTGGGCTGCTTGAAACGAGTTCGAGAATTTCGCTTGAAACAACATTGCCAGGATGAAGACCATGACGACACCAAAAGATGAGCCCGCGACTATTTCTTTCAAGAGTCTGATCTCGAAGCAGCAGAGTGAGGCTCTTCTTGTGGTGGCAGGAGCGAGGTGTGTTATGCAGGGTGTGCTTCGGCTAACGTCGGGAATTGAGCATCGTTTCAACAAGATTGTCCTGTACAACGCCATTGGAGTACGGAATCTTCAGGCCTTGGCGAAGTCAGCGTCGCAGAAACTGTCCGGATTCACCTCACCAATCGGAGCAATTGGTGGCTTTGAGTGGGTGGCAAAAGTCATTGTGGCCAACATGGTCATCGAGCATTTTGCCAATAAGGCAATGGAGTCTGCTGCGAACGCCGACATCCAAAAGCAACAACGAGTGCTTAAGGCCGTTCGAACAAACGCCATCTCAATTCCATTGACGCGGATTGAGAATATCCACCTCCCCATCCCTGAATCGTGGCATGCCCAGATTGCTGGCGATGGTAAGTCGCACGAGTTGATGTCATACATCCATACCGGCGACCATTTCGTCGTAATTGAACAGCAAGGCGAGCAACGGACGATCATTTGGGACAAGGTCGAGGAATACAATGTTGCCTAATCGCTAGCAGCCTGTTGAAAATGTCTTGCCGGGCTCCTCCGGCCGTCCGGCGGTCGTTATCATTGGCCGCAGGACGGAACCGGATATCGAAATCGGAACTTTGCGATGGCGATGGGACGACGGAATGTCGAGCAGCAGGGGCAGCTTTGGATTCCCGCGCGGCAGTTGCCGCGGTCGCCGGGTCACGTGTTCTATGAAAAGCTGAATGGGCTGCTGGCCGAGGCGGGGTTCGACCCCTGGGTGGAAGGCCTCTGCCGGCCGTACTACGCCGAGAAGATGGGCCGGCCCGGCATTCCGCCCGGCGTGTACTTTCGCATGCTGCTGGTGGGCTACTTTGAGGGGATTGGCTCGCAGCGGGGGATCGCCTGGCGGTGTGCTGACAGCCTGTCGCTGCGGATGTTCCTGGGGATCGCGCCCGACCAGGAGTCGCCCGACCACTCGTCGCTGACGATCATCCGCGAGCGGTTCCCGCACGAAGTCCACGGGGCCGTGTTCCAGTGGGTGCTGACGCTGGCCCGCGAGAAGCACGTGCTGAACGGTCAAACGCTCGGCGTGGACGCCACGACGCTGGAAGCCAACGCGGCGATGAAGAGCATCGTCCGCAAGGACACGGGGGAGGACTGGCAGGCGTACCTCACGAACCTGATGCGTGAAGCCGGGGAGCTCGAAGCGGACGAGACGCCGACCATCGACGACCTCAAACGCTTCGACAAATCCCGCAAGGATAAGAAGGTCTCCAACGAGGAATGGGAAAGCCCCACCGACCCGGACAGCCGCATCACCAGAATGAAAGACGGCACCACGCACCTGGCCTACAAGGCCGAGCATGCGGTCGACCTGGACACCGAGATGATCGTCGCGGCTGAGATTTACCCCGCAGATTATGGGGACACGCACACGCTGGAAGACACCGTCCACACCGCGCAGCTCAACCTGCAGGAGTCGGGCAGCGACGTGCCGGTGACCGACGTCGTGGCCGACAAGGGGTATCACTCCAACGACGTGCTGGAGACGTTCGCCGAACACACGCCATATCGGACCTACATTCCCGAACCGAAGCTGCCGGCCGGCCGCACGCGCGTCTGGACCGACAAACCGACCACTCAACGCGATGCGGTGTACGCCAACCGCCGACGCACCCGCGGCGAGCGCGGCAGGCGGCTGCAACGGCAGCGCAGCGAGCGAGTGGAACGCTCCTTCGCGCATGTCTGCGAGACCGGCGGCGCGCGGCGGACCTGGCTCTGCGGCATCGAGAAGGTCCGCAAGCGCTATCTGATCGCCGCCGTCGCGCACAACCTGGGCCGCCTCATGCGCGCGCTGTTCGGCATGGGCACGCCGCGAGGCCTGCAACTGAGTGCGGAAGACCTGGCGGAGTTCCTCCGCGCGCCGCAACCTGCCCAGACGACTGTGGACGCACTGCGAAACCTCGTGGGACGACTGGTGAGTCATTGGAATTCGATTTCAATTCGCGCGGCCTCCCGCGCACAGGCCGAAACCGCCTAAACCGCGGCGACATCAATTGGACATTTTCAACGGGCTGCTAAGCGCCACGTCTTCTTCGTCGGACAATCGACGCGAGCCGTGGGCAAGACGCGACTTGGATAATCGAACGAGTTGGGAAAAGTACCGCTCCCAGAGCGGGGTGACCGCATCGCGGTTTCCCGCCCTTATCTGCCCGATCCACTCGGTGACGGACTCGGTAGTAGTCATGGGGGTACTTCTGTGCGAAGTGAGAGTGTGAATTTTACTGTCTCCGTTAGCCAATCTCAATGGCCTCGTCGGTTTTTGCGTCTGGGGAATCTACCCAGGGAATGTCGCTAATTTGGCGCGACTCGGGGTGCGTTTGCGAGTTTTCCACTGTGCGGAGACACCGGAACCGCCCGGTGAAGCCCGAACGTAATTCCTAATCGGAGAACTCGCAATGCAGCCAAATGTCGCGCCAACTTTTTCGGGGAATCTGGAATTCCGACTGCGCCAGACCCTTTGATATCTATGAAAGAGGGGCGCTTGCGAGCGAGAGCTGGTTGCCTTATTCCGGTGGGCGTTGCGATCCCCCTCCTCTTGCCGGAGCAGCACGACCATGTTTTACCTCGGAATCGATCAGCATGCGCGACAGCTCACCATTTCGCTCCGCAACGAACAGGGTGATGTCGTTCAGTCGCGTCAGGTGTCGACGCAACCAGAGAAAATCCAGGAGTTCTTGGAGCGGTTGAAACGCGATGTTCTCCGCGACGGGGAATCGTTTGTGGCGGTGGTGGAGGTCTGCGGGTTCAACGATTGGCTGCTGCAGGCGCTGGAAGAACACCAATGCCACAAAGTCATCCTGATTCAGCCCGAGGAGCGGAAGAAGCAAAAAACCGATCGACGCGATGCGGCGGCGTTGAGTGAACTGTTGTGGGTGAACCGTGAGCGGTTTCTGGCGGGGAAGCCGATCCACGGACTCCGGCAAGTGCAGTTGCCTTCGGCGACGGATCAGCAGAACCGACGGCTGACCACGCTGCGGAAGGAAGCCAGTGAAGCCCGGACCCGGGTGATCAACAAGATCAAGCACCTGCTGCGGCGACACAACCTGCAATGGAGCCTGCCGACGAAGACCTTTCCCACGCAGCGGGCCGTGGCTTGGCTGAAGGAATTGGTCCTGCCCGAGATCGATCGGCTGGAAATGGGCTTTCTCTTGGCGGACTTGGAACGCACTCAGCAGCGCGTCGACGAACTGGAGCGGGTCATCATCGAACGCTCCCGCAACAATGAGGATGAGAAATTACTGCGGTCGATCCCGGGAGTGAGCTACTTCACGGCGACCTCGCTGGCCTGCCGGGTGGGGAATGTGCAGCGCTTCCCGCGAGCGCGGAGCCTGGCCAACTATTGGGGCTTAACACCAGGGTGTCGCAACAGCGGTGAGCACAGTCAACGACTGGGGCATATCACCAAAGCCGGCAGCAATACCGCCCGCTGGCTGTTGGCTCAAGTCACACACCAGGCGTTGCGGAAGGATGGCCGACTTCGGGAGTGGTACAAGCGGATTCGACGTCGTCGCGGCAGCACGATTGCGCGGGTCGCCGTGATGATAAAGCTGGCGACCGTAATCTGGCAGATGCTCCGCAAACGGCAGACGTATTCCGAATGCCGAGCCCACGCCGGCATGGCCGCCTGAGCAACCTGTTTCTGGCGAAAACGATCCCCTGTCACGAAGGAGACCTTGGAAGAGGTTCGCCCGGTTGTTCGATCCCCGTTGCCAGGTCGGCGATGGGAGATCCCTCCTGGAGAGTCCAACTCGTACGGAACCGTGGATGTTGCGAACTGAGTGACCATCAGCCGCAGCACGATCCTTTGATTGGAGTGGACTTCCCGGTGAGGAATTCGCATCAGATAAATCCGCGTCTGCCCTCAGCGGCAGAGCTGCTCACGATCTTCGTCAGCAGTGACTCGCGAAGGAATGTGTGGGGAGCGATCGCGCAACGACAAGATCGATCGCAATATCCCGGAGCAACGATAACCACGGCGAATTCAGGCAGACCAGCACCCAGCAGAGTTCAGCAGGGGCCGGCTCAAACACCAGCGCCGGCCGCCGACAACATCACCGACGATCAAGCCATGTAATCACGCAGACCGCCACCAGTGCGCAATCAACCCGCCGGAAACCAACGCCGCTTGACATCCTCTTTCAGGAATGTGGTTTTCCATCCTATGGCGCGGTACAAGGAATGTGGAACTTCGCTCAGCATCAGATGTTGCGAACATACCCATTTCCATCCGAAATATGCAGCGGCAGTGGGGTCTAATGATCTGGGAGTTGCGACCTCGCGTCCGTCGTCCCAATCGCAGAGTCTCCCTGAAACCCCTGATAGCTAACGGTCAAAGCCTACGGGGGCGGCAAGTCTGCCGCCCCCGTAGGTTTTCCCGAAGGACTCAATGATTCAACAGATCGATATCGCAGGCCAGCAAATTCAGTGACAGGTCGGCATCAACCGACATGCCCCGCAGCCACCGCGTGAACTGATGCAGCATCAACCCGGCGGCGATCGATGCCGCATAAATTGTGCTCTTGGCCGTGCAGGGACCAGGCTGAGCTTCGGCTTGGGCGAACAGCGTGCTGCCGTAATGCCGACGGCTCGGCTCATCGGCGGCGGTCAGCACGCGGAGCACCTCGCCACGCATCCGCCCGTCGGCCCAGAACTGGCAGCGGTTCGCCACCGACCGCCAGATCGCCGCCCGGGCCGAGATCGAATCGACGCCGCAGAACACCGCGTCGCCGACGGCGTGCTGCGGCCGGAATCGATCGGGCACGATCGCCACATCGGCGTCCGGTTCGATCTCCAGGATCGCGGCCTTCGTGGCGTCCACCTTCCGCCTCTCCAGATCCGCGCAACGATAGCCCTGCGTGGTGATGTTGGTGACATCTACGGTGTCGAAGTCGATCAGCGTCAGCTGAGTCGCGCCGATGGCCGCCAGTTGCAGGGCGACCTGCCGGCCGATGGCCCCGACGCCGATCACGGTGATGGATAACTGTGCCAGCCGGTCAGCCGGCACCAGGTCCGTCTGCCGCTGGAAGCGGTCGATGGTCTGCAAGCGGGTCTCCTTGAGGCAAAGGGGAAGAAGTCCGGGCCGGCACCCGTTTCCGGGCGCCGGCCATCCAGGGTTCCACGGGGATCCCCGCCAGGCACTCCCCGACGGTGGGAATGAAGCTCAGATCTTCGAGGATGTGCCGGGCGGCGATGTCCCGGACGAACACCCGGCGTCCGTCGGCATTCGTGATCGCCGGGCCGAACACCTGCTCGGCCAGCAGCATGCCGAAGCTGTTGTGCAGCAGCAGCCGATGCCGGACGTCGGGGCAATGCGCCTTCGTGTTGTCCATCCAATTATGAATCGCGAGATAATCGTTGGCCGTGCCGCCCCACTGCCTGGCGGACCGTTCGGCATGCACCAGGGGATGGCTCATGAGGGAGCCTCCCCGGCCGACGTCAGTTCCTGGACCAGATACGGCTCCGGGAACCCGGCGGCCCGCAACTGGTCCCAGGACACCGACGACTCGTCGAAGTCCCGACCGTACTCGAGAAAATACTCGTTCCAGTCGGGCTCGAATTCCTCCGGAGTCTGCGCGGCGTAGAACGCCTCACACAATCGTCGGCACTCGGCGTCCGCCTGCGTCCGGTCGTAGAACACCGCCGTCCGGGGACTCGTCCCGTCCGGGTACGAGATCTCGTCGTTGTACGCCCAGTTCCGTTCCAGAATGATCCAGGCCCGCGCGGGAGGCGGCACCGCTGCCGGCACCGGCGCGGCCGCCGCACTCCCCACCAGCCCCAGAAATCCGCGCCGCGACAGCCACCCGCGCATCGCCGTCTCTCCTCAAGAAGGGATCATGCTCCATCAGACACCAGACCTCGGGATCGAGCGGCACGACGCATTGGTCGTATTCCGCCCCCCAGGCCGCCTCATCGCTGCCCGCGAACGGACGGCGATAGTCCACCGTCACCGGCACGAGGAGCGCGCCCCGCGGGCCGACGTGCCATTCCAGGCGGGCATACGTGGCCCCGCCGCGGGCCAGGATCAGCATCACCGCCCAGTCGCAGCCGCCGAAGACCCGCGCGAACGTGTCTTCGTCGGTCGGACTCGGTAACGGACAGTCCCCCGGATGCGTGTGCATCCAGATCCGGGCGAACTGCTCTGGTCGGCGGCCCTGATCAACCTGGTCCTCGAAAAACTCGGCGACGGCGACATCGTCGAACGCCACGCTGACGCAAGTCGCCTGTTGCGGGACGAGCTCCACGTCCTCCACTCGCAGCCGATCTTCGGGACTGGTGATCCCGAAGCCGCCAATCTCGGTGTCACCCCGGTCCCGCAGCCAGAGCAGCTTCGCCCAGGCGGTCGGCGTGAACCGGATCGTCGGCGTCCGATGATGGGGCGGCCGTTCCATCCGCGGCGTTTTCCAGTTCATTCGTCTCATCGGCGGTATTCTCCTCGGGGGTCGCCTCGGCGGCGACCCGACAATTGGAACAGACCGACTCCCGCGGCCGGACATCGTCCGGCCAGCAGCGGGGACAGAAGTCATCGAGGCAGTCGCTGCAGTTCTGCAGGCAGCACCGGCAGGAGGTCCGACCGCACTGCGCGCAACTCAGCGAGCAGTCGGTGCAGGCTTCGTCGCCGCAGCTCTGGCACGAACACAAGTCATCGGCCGAGACGCTGTCATCGCAGCCGCGGCAGCGAAAACCCGTCCAGTCGGCGATCGCGACGTACGCGCTCTGCGGGTTGTAGGTCTGCAGCGTCTGCCGGACGATCAGGAAGTAATCGCAGAGCCGCCCCTCCGCCAGCGCCTGCTCCAGCGGGCGCGAAGCCTCCCCCTCGCAGAGGATCGAGCCCAGGACGTGCGGATGGGTGATGTCGCTGCGCGACTCCGGCCGATGGGGTTCGAGGGCGTCCACGGTCAGGGCGGTCTGGCTCGACGGCCGGCCCCAGTCCCAGATCAGGTCGAAGGGACCGAGGTTCAGGTCCTCCAGCACGATGTCGCTGGTCTGAACCCGGAGCGTGGTCGTCTTCAGATCGATTTCGACGTCCTCGAACTCGTCGTCGAGGGCGCACAGCTCTTCATAGAGCGTCCGCAGCGCCGGCGGTTCAGGCGCTTTGGCCGACAGCGACCGGCGGAGGGCGAACAGGTCGGTTTCGAACCAGCGGACCCGGATCTCCAGATCCTGCCGCAGGGACTCGGCCGCCTGGAACCAGTGGTTGTCCAACGCCAATTGATGCTGATGGGCCAGCCTGACCAGGTGGTCCCAGGCTCCCTGCGGCAGATCGACCTGCGTGGCGGCGGCCCGATTGGTCTCCAGGGCGGCGGCGATCCGCAGCGCGGCCCGCCAGCGCTTCCGGTGAAAAGTGGCCATGAGCGTCACTCCTTGCGAGAAGATCGGCGGGGAGACCGGCGAACCGGTCTCCCCGCCGGAGAACGAGAGAACGCTCAGGCGCCTTCGATCTTGGTGGGGGTGACGCTGACGCGGTCCCCGGGCTGAAGCACGGCGTCGGCGGAG
>JAWXBB010000516.1:0-10203 GCA_034439795.1 Planctomycetaceae bacterium
CGGACAGCGTTGCGGGGTATGCGGCGGTCGATTGGCTGCTGCTCACCGGCCCGGCGGCGGTCTCGGAAGCCCAATCGGCGGCGATCCGCGATTGGGTCCGCGACGGCGGCCGGTTGATCGTGTCGGTCCCGAAGTCGATCGCCGAGTTTCAGGCGTCGCCGTTGTCCGAATGGTTGCCGGTCAAGGTTGCGACGGAACCGGTGATAGTTCGCGATCTCGGCGCGTTGGAGGCGTTCGCCGGACGGACTCTGCGGATTCCGATGACTAGCCGGGTGGCCGCGGCGGATTTGGACGCCCCCGACGGCGTGGTGCTGGCCAGCAGCCGCAGCAATGAGTTGCTGGTCCGCGTCCCGTACGGCTTCGGCGAGGTCGTGGTCCTGGCGCTGGATGTGACGCAGGCTCCGCTCGCGAATTGGGGCGGGATGAACGATTTCGTCCGCCGGCTGGTCGATCTCGAACTGGCCGCGACGGGGGACGAGAAGTCGTCGGAGAGAAACGTCCGCGGGCAACTGACATCGACGGGGATCAGCGATCTGGCGTCGCAGTTGGGGGCGAGTCTCGACCGGTTTCCGGAGGTCCGTCGGCCGTCGCCGTGGTGGTCGATGGTCTGGCTGCTGGGGTGCCTGCTGGTCGTCGGGCCGTTGGATTACGTCGTCGTGCATCGCCTGCTCAAGCGGCCGCACTTCACGTGGGTGACGTTGCCGCTGTGGCTGGTGCTGTTCGCGGGGCTGGCGGCCTCGGCGGGAGGGGATTGGAACCGTGCGGCGGCGCGGCTGAATCAGACGGATGTGGTGGACGTCGACGAAGCGACGCAGTCCGTGCATGTGAATTCCTACGCCACGTACTACAGCCCGGTGTCGCAGCGCGTGGAGCTGACGACGTCGCCGCGCGTCGCAGAGTGGTCCGCCGGCGCAGCCGATGGTGCGCAGTCCCGCGGGCTGAGCTGGTTCTACATTCCGGAATCGACGACCGGCGGACTGTACCGTCCGGGGGGAGTCGAGTGGGGCCGGACCGAATATCAGGTCGAACCGCTGTCCGGGCGGATGACGTCGGTTCCCGTGTTGCAATGGTCGTCGCGGACGGTGGCGTCGACCTGGTCGGACACCGCCCGGAACGCCGTCGAAAGCGATCTGCAAAGCACGGGCCTGGGCCGGTTGACCGGCACGTTGACGCATCATCTGCCGGGCCGGCTGACGGATTGGGTGCTCGCCTACGGCAACCGGGCGTATCAACTGCAGGTTTCGCGGACCGATGAGACCATTCAGCCGCTGCCCGCGGGCCGGCGGTTGTCGGCGGAAGATCCGCTGTTGTTTCAGGGGGACTTGCGGAGCCTGCTGACGCGCGTCGTGACCAGGCGCGAGACCGGCACGACGCCCAAGGACATGCGCGTCCACCTCGAGCAGACGAAGTACGATCCCCTGGCCCGCGACCCGCACCGCTTGTGGCAGATGGTGACGTTTCACGAGGCCGCCGGCGGAACCGGTTACAGCCGGCTCGACAATGAGTTGTTATTGGACGACGACTTGACCCGGCAACTGAAACTCGGTCGGGCGGTGCTGTTCGGCCGGTTGGATGCGGCCTCGTGGGTCGAAACCCGCGTCAACCGCGAGGAAGTACCGCCGGATCGCAACGACGTCTTCGTCCGGCTCGTGCTGCCCGTCCGTCGCAGCGGCGAAATTGTGCGCGAATTGCCCAAGTTCGGGCCGGATCAGAAGTGAAGGTGGCTGGAAGCCGCGGGGTTGCACCCCTGCGGAGGAGCATCGAGCGACTCACATCCGCGGGGGTGCAACCCCGCGGCTTCCGGTCTGCCGATTCATCATCCGCAGGATGTTCTTCCGTGATTGAAACCCGCCAGTTGACAAAGCGCTACGGCCAGCTCATCGCCGTCAATGAGATCAACCTCACGCTCGGCGAAGGGGACGTGTTCGGCTTCATCGGCCCCAACGGGTCGGGCAAAACGACCACCATGCGAATGATCGCCACGCTGCTCCAGCCCGACTACGGCGAGGCCTACGTCTGCGGCAAGTCGATCTACACGCATCAGCAGGAAATCCGCCGGCTCGTCGGTTACATGCCCGACTTTTTCGGCGTGTACGACGACATGACGGTCATCGAATACCTGGAATTCTTCGCGTCGGCGTACCGCATTCACGGCCCGGCCCGGCGGAAGGTCTGCGAAGAAAAACTCGACCTCGTCGACATGGCATTCAAGCGCGACGCGATGGTCAACCAGTTGTCCCGCGGGCAGACGCAGCGCGTCGGCCTCGCGCGGACGCTGTTGCACGAGCCGCAGGTGCTGCTGCTGGACGAACCGGCGAGCGGCCTCGATCCGCGGGCCCGCATCGAAATGCGGAACCTGCTCAGGCGGCTGGGCGAGATGAAGAAGACCGTCATCGTCTCCAGCCACATCCTGCCCGAACTGGCCGACGTCTGTACGCGCGTCGGCATGATCGAGAAGGGGAACCTGATCGTCGACGGCTTCGTCGATGAAGTCATGCGGAAGGCCCGGCAACAGATTCTGCTGCAGATCCGCGTCGCCGACCGCACCGACGAGGCAGCCCGGTTGCTGGAGCAGCACGATCTGACCGACCAGGTCAACATCGTCAAAGGGACGATTGAGGCCCGGCTCAGGCCCGAGGTCATGGACTACAGCGACTTGCCGTCGGCACTGATCGCCGCCGGCTTCCGGATTACGCTGTTCCGCGAGGAAGAGGTGAACCTCGAAACCGCGTTCCTGTCGCTGACGCAAGGGTTGGTGCAGTAGGAAGCCCAGGGATAGCTATCCCTGGGCGTCTTCATTCCGCGTCGTGACTCGTCACAATCTCACCAACCAGCGAACTGTCCGGGAACTGTCCCAGCATATAGGTGTTGCGGCCGTCGAGGACGCGGACGGTCTTGTCTGCGGGGATGCCGAATGTGCCGCGGCGGTCGGCGGTGTGCAGGCGCAGTTCGTGCTCGCCGGCCGGCAACGTGATCCGCAGGACTTGAATGCGGTCGGGCAGCAAGCCCCAGCAGCGCAGGTCGGCCTGTTCGGAAGCCTCCCAGGCAATGCCCACGACGTTGAGCGCGATGCTCGCCGCCGACCACGGGGTCGCATCCACGCCTTCTTTGATGGCGTAGATCGCCCCCTTCTTCAGCACGCGCCGGGCGACGGCGCGGCCGATGATTTCCGGCGTGCGGGCCTCTTGTTGCAGGGTCGCCATGTGGCCGACGTCGACGATCGTCGCCGTCGGTCCCACCGCCTTGCCGCCGATGGAAACGAGCACGTGATCGGCGGTCGGCGAGGTCGTGACCACGCGCGGAATGGGGACCGGGGCCAGCGTCGGCGGTAAGCCGCGCGGCGACACGGCCGACACGATGCGGTCGGCCACCAGCAGCGCGGCCTGCGTCACCTCGGCGTTGGTCTCTTCCTTCACCGGGCCGCGGCCGACCAGCGCAAAGACGTACAACACGCCGTGACCGGGCGGGATCGGCACTTCGTGCTGGGCGCGCTGCAGGTCCGCTTTGGCGTCGCGGAAATCGGGGGCGAAGTTCGCCACCTGCACGCGGGCGCGGACGGCGTCGTCCAAAGTGAGCGGCGATTCCTCGGCGATCATTGCCCGGATGTACGGCCCCAGCGCGACCTGTTTGTAAGCCTCCCCCTTGAGCCAGCCGTCCACGTCCTTATCGGCCAGCGAATCCAGGATCTCGGTCTGCTTCTCGTTGATCTGTAATGCATACGCCGCCGCATCGCCGCCGCCGTTCATCAGGTTCGACAACGCGAGCATCGTGCGGATCAGCACCTTCTCGTAGTCCTCGGCGGCATACGACCGGACCGTGTCGTCGGTCGCCAGCGAGGCCGCGTCCTCCGCGAGGCTCTTCTGTTCGAGCACGTCGAACCGGTCGCGGGCGGTCCGCAGCAGCTTCTCCGCCTCCGCGGGGCGACCGGCGGCCAGCTCGATCATCGCCCGATCGAGCTGCAGCACATCCGTCTCGCCGCGGCGCTTGCGGGCGATCTCGACGACCTGCGTGCGGGCGGACGTCACGTCGCCGGCATAGAACGCATCGCGAATCGGCTGCAACCGGTCGAGATGCGTCGCGCAGCCGGACAGGGCCGCGCAGACCACGATCAATGCTGGCGAGAAGGGCTTCATCGAAGACATCACCCGCAACAAGCGCTCATTCCGAGTTGCCAACATCGCTTGCGGTTTCGCGGTCTTTCTCAGCCCCGAGCGCGAGCGAGGGCGTCATCGAACATCGGAGAGACCCGCCCTCGCTTGCGCTCAGGGCTGGGACGGAGACGCTCACAGCCCGTAGTGCTTCACCTTCCCGAGCCGCGACTTGTGATACCCCTTGCTCAGCTCGGCGGACTCTTTGTCGGCCCGGCCGGATTGCAGGTCGATCATCTCCAGCGTCAATGTATAGTCGCGCTGGTAGTTCTTCTGGTTGCTCTTCGTCGTCCCCGACGTGACGGTCGCATAGAGCAGATAGTCGAACGGCTGGTCGAGCTGCTCCATCGACGCGACAAAGTTGCGGCGGTTGTTGGGGACGAACAGATCGTCCGGCCGGAGACCGCACTGCTTGAGTCCCGCCTCGACGTATTTGCGGTGGATGACGTCGAACGCGTCGGAGTGATTTACGCAGGTGTCGATCTTCTGATAGATCTGTTCCTTGAAGTCGCCGAGCTCCTCGATGCTCTTGTTCTCGACGCCGACGAAGCAGATCCGCTTGCGGCCCGGCACGAGATCGCCACCGGCCGTCTGCACGACGTGCGATTGCCGGCCGAGCAGTTGCCCGACCGATTGCTCGATCAACGGCTCCCACGTCTCGGCGCCCGCGGTGTGGCTGCCGACCATGTCCTTGTCTTTTTCGGACAGGACGTGAGCTTTTTGCGTGCCACGGCAGCCGGTCGCCGTCACGAACAGTCCGCATCCGCACTGCTGGAGAAACCGTCGCCGATCCATGGCCCGCTCCTGGTTCCCGCCGCCGGCCTGTCGTTACGATCACTACAACCGGCGTAATCCGAAGTCGCTCGCAGTCTCTTCGGCTGCGGAGGGGACGATTCTTGACCCGGTCCGCGGCGAGGACGGATTTATACTCCCGGTGCGGCGAGATTGCCTAGAGCGGGTTTCCGAGTCGTAATATATTGCCGGGGAATGGGTTGCAGTAATTGCGTTCCGTCGCAACCCGGAGCGCCAGCGAAGGCGGCTTTTGACCGGGTGCCATGCTTGCAGCTTTGGGCAAGCATGTCTTCGATCGAATGGCACATGCTTGCCCAAAGCTGCAAGCATGGCACCCCACATCATGCCGGTGGTCATCAAAAGACGCCTTCGCTCGCGCTCAGGTCTGGGACGATTGCCCGATGAGCGCCAGGAACTCCGCCTCCGTGATCACGGCGACGCCGAGCGCTTGGGCCTTCGTCAGTTTGCTTCCGGCTTCGGTGCCGCAAATGACGAAGTCGGTCTTTTTCGACACGCTCGACGCTGCCCGGCCGCCGTGTTGGCGGATCAGTTCCTGGATCTCGTCGCGCGAAAATTGAGTCATTGTGCCGGTGATAACGAGCGTCTTGCCGTCCAGCACGCCGGCGGCGCGGTCGGCGGACTCGGCGACGGGAGTGCCGAAGTTCAACCCGGCGGCCTTCAGGTCGGCGAGAATCGTCCGGCCGACGTCGCTGTGAAAGAAGTGATGCACCGATTGCGCGATGACGTCGCCGACTTCCTCCGCCGTCAGCAGCGACTCGACGGATTGCTCGGCGAGGACATCGAGCGTGCCGAAGCGGTCGATCAGTTGCTGGGCGGTGCGCTGTCCGACGTGCCGGATGTTGAGCGCCGTCAGCAACCGCCACGCGGGGCGGTCCTTGGAGGCTTCGATGCCGGCGAGCAGGTTGTCGATCGACTTCGCGCCCTGGCGCTCGAGCTCGATCAGGTCGCTGCGATGATTCTGCAGGCGATACAAGTCGCCAAAGTTGGCGGCGAAGCCCTTCTCGGTCAGTTGTTCCACGAGCTTGACGCCCAGCCCTTCAATGTCCATCGCCCCGCGGGATGCAAAGTATTGCAAACTCTCCCGCAGTTGGGCCGGGCAGCTCGGATTGGGGCAGCGGATGTAAACGCCCCCTTCGTCCTGGACCACGGGCGTCTGGCACTCCGGACATTCGGTCGGAAAGACGAACGGCCGCTGCGTGCCGTCGCGGCGATGCTCTTCGACGCGGACGACGTGCGGAATGATCTTGCCGGCCTTTTCGACGACGATCCAGTCGCCGATCTGAATGCCGAGCCGTTCGATTTCATCCCGGTTGTGCAGGCTGGACCGGGTGACCGTCGTGCCGGCGATCTCGGCAGGCTCCATCAACGCCCACGGGGTCAGGGTGCCCGACTTGCCGACGTTGACGCGAATGTCCTCCACCCGCGTGACGGCTTCGTACTTTTCCCATTTGTACGCGACCACCCACCGCGGGGACTTGCTGGTGGTGCCGAGCTCCTGCCGCAGCCGCAGGTCGTTGATCTTGAGGACGATGCCGTCGACCTCGAAGTCCAGCGTGTGCAGGTTCTGCATCAATTCCTGCGTGGCTTCGCAGATCGCGGCGAAACTCGGCCGGACCACCACGCCCGGCGTCGGCGTCAGGCCGAGTGCGCGGACATAGTCGAGATATTCGCCGTGCGTTCGGAAAGTGTGCCCTTCCAAGGCCCCCACGCTGTGTGCGAAGAATCGCACGCGCCGGCGGGCGGATTCGGCGGGATCGAGCAGTTTGATCGCCCCTGCGGTGGCGTTCCGCGGGTTCTTCAGCGGCTCTTCGCCGCGGCGTTCGTGCTCGGCCCGCAGCTTCGCGAAGTCACTGTTGCTGATGTACGCCTCGCCCCGAACTTCCAGGAGCGCCGGGGCGTCGCCGATCAGCCGCAGCGGCACATCGCGCATCGTGCGGGCGTTGTGGGTGACATCGTCGCCGCGGCGGCCATCCCCGCGCGTCACCGCCCGGATCAGCAGACCGTTCTCGTAGATGAGCGACAACGCCACGCCATCGACCTTGTACTCGGCGAGCCATTCGACGGGATCGTCGCCGATCAGCCGCGTCACCCGCTGACCGAACTCGGCGAGTTCCGCTTCGGTGTAGACGTTCTCGATGGACAGCATCGGCACGCGATGCTCGACCGTGACAAACCCCTCGATCGGCGCGCCGCCGACCTTTTTCGTGGGGCTGTCCGGGGCGTCGAACTCGGGGTGTTGCTGCTCCAGTTCCTGCAACCGCTTGAGCAGCCGGTCGTATTCGAGATCGGTGGTCTCCGGGGCGGCCTGCTGGTAATACAGCCCGTCGTGCCGGCGGATTTCCGTGCGGAGCTGTTCGATTTCGTCGCGCGGGGTCATAGTCAAATCTTGAAAAGACCGCCCTCGCTGGCGCTCGGGGCTGAGACAAACGACATTATTCGACGACATCGTCCAGCCGCGAGACGCTGACGATCTCGTTGCGGCTGACGGAGACCCGTTTGCGGTTGCAGCGCACGCCGTGCCTTCGCGATTCCAGCACGTACAGCTCGCGCGTCGTCTTGCTGTCGCGCAGATCGTGAACGTCGGCGTCGAGCAATGTGACGTACAGCGTCTCGGCCGCGGCCAGCGTGCCGAGCACGACGTACGGACTCGACAGGTCGAGCACCAGACATTGGCCTTGGAGGTCGGACCAGACTTTGTCGTCGGGCACGGTGTGGTTCCTGGACGCGCTCGCGGCGAAGACGAGTGACGGGATTCGCCCCGCACATTGTAGCCGACACGAACCACGGCGACAGATTCCGACCCCGCCAGAGTCGCATCAGCCGACGCCAATGTCTATCATCTCGACGATCCCCATTCGTCCTGCACATTCCGCGGAGCCTGCCCCATGTCGCGACACCCGATCACCCGGCGGACGGCGTTGAAACTCACCTCGGCGGCCGTGTTGTCGGCGACACTGACCGCCCGGTCTCGCAAGGCGTTGGCCGATGCGCCGCGGGCGTTGCCGGCCGGACAGTTGCCGAAGGATCGCCGGCTGGAAGCTCCGAAGGATCTCGACGGCTACTTCGGCTGGACGCCGAGTCCGTCGCCGGAAGCGTGGGCCGAACGGGCCGAGAAGCTGCGACGGCAGATTCTGGTCGCGTGCGGACTGTGGCCGATGCCCGCGCGACCGGCGATCGCGGCGTCCCTCCACGGCAAAGTGGAGCGCGACGATTACACCGTCGAACGGGTCTCGTTCGAGAGTCATCCGGGGCTGTACGTCACCGGCAGCCTGTACCGGCCGAAAGGCGGCGGCGACCAGCGTCGCCCGGCGGTCATCAACCCGCACGGCCACTGGGCCAACGGCCGGTTCTACGATCACGGCGAAGCCGGAGTTAAGAAGCAACTGGAATCGGGCGGCGAGAAGTTCGAGCTGAGCGGCCGGTTTCCGTTGCAGGCCCGCTGCGTGCAACTCGCGCGGATGGGCTGCGTGGCGTTCCTCTACGACATGCTGGGCTACGCCGACAACACCATTCTCCCGCTCAGCCTGATTCACGGCTTCAAGACCCAGCGGCCGGACCTGAGCAGCCCGGAGCGCTGGGGCCTGTTCAGCGCGCAATCCGAACTGCGCTTGCTGAACGCCTTGGGATTGCAGACGTGGAATTCGATCCGGGTGCTGGACTGGATCGCAACGCTGCCCGACGTCGATGCTGAACGAATCGCGGTCACCGGCGCCAGCGGCGGCGGGACGCAGACGTTCGTTCTCGGCTGCGTCGATTCCCGGCCGATCGCGTTCTTCCCCGCGGTGATGGTCTCGACCGCGATGCAGGGGGGCTGCACCTGCGAGAATGCGAGCCTGTTGCGCGTCGGCACCGGCAACATCGAGATGACCGCCTTGCTCGCCCCGCGGACGGTGGGCCTGTCGGCGGCCAATGACTGGACCAAAGAGCTGGAAACGAAGGGCTTGCCCGAGCTGAAGCAGCACTTCGCGATGATGGGCGTGCCCGACCGCATCACCGGGAAGTACATTCCCTACGAGCACAATTAC
The DNA here is from genome assembly GCA_034439795.1 of Planctomycetaceae bacterium. Taxonomy (GTDB): domain Bacteria; phylum Planctomycetota; class Planctomycetia; order Planctomycetales; family Planctomycetaceae; genus DSVQ01. Next base: position 8,987 of record JAWXBB010000516.1, read on the forward strand.
AATCAGCTCAGCCGGATGATGATGTACGGCGTGTTCCAGAAGGCGCTCGGACTGCCCGCGGGCGAGATCGTCGAGCGCGACTTTATGCCGTTGTCGCAGGAGGAGGCGACCGTCTGGGATGCTGATCACCCGCGTCCCGCGACCGGCGACGAGGCCGAGTTGAAAGTCGTCCGGGCGTTCGCAGCCGAGTTCGATCGGCAACTGGCCGACCTCGAACCGACCGACCCGGTGTCGCTCGCCGAGTACCGCCGCGTGGTGGGGGGCGGCTGGGACGTGCTGATCGGCCGCGATCTGAAAGCGACCGGCAATGTCGAGCACGAGCATCTGGGACAAGCCGACAAGTCGAATCATCGGGAGTTCTCCGACGTGGTCCGCAACAAGACCCACGGCGAGGAGTTGCCCGTTGTCACGCTCATCCCGGAGAACTGGAATCAGAATCTGGTGATCTGGCTGACCGACACCGGCAAGTCGGGACTCTACGGGGCCGACGGCGCTCTGATCCCCGCGATCCAGAAGCTGCTGGGATCGGGGGCCGGCGTGGTCGGCGTCGATCTGCTCCATCAAGGCGAGTTCCAAAAGGACGGCCAATCGCTGACGGCGACGAGCAGCGTGAAGAACACCCGCGAGTTCCTCGGTTACACGACCGGTTACAATCATCCGCTGTTCGCGCAGCGCGTCCATGACGTGCTGTCGATCATCGCGGCGGCGAAATCGCATCGCTCGGCACCGTCGGTGATTCATCTCGCGGGCTTCGGCAATGCGGCCCTGTATGCGGCCGCCGCGGCGGTGCAGGCGGGGAATAATGTGAGCAAGCTGGCGGTGGGAACCGGCGGTTATCGATTCACGTCGATCACCGAGATCCGCGATCCGATGCTGCTGCCGGGGGCCGTTCGCTACGGAGACGTGCCGGGACTGCTGGCCCTCCGCGCCCCGCAGCCGCTGTGGCTGCACGGCGAAGGCCCGGACGCCCCGCGGACGATTCACGCCACGTATCTGTCGTCGGGACGGGCGACGGACCGACTCGTCACATCGACCGTCGCCGCTGATCAGGCCGCCGTCGCTGCCGCGGAGTGGCTGAGCCGTTGACATCGCCGACACCAGCCCGAAGCGTAAGCGAGGACGAGCGCTCGCACTCGCTCACGCTTCGCGTTGGTATTCCCGTAGGCCGGTCACTCCGTGACCGGCAAACTTCGCGTCACGGAGTGCCGCGTCTACAG
>JAWXBB010000517.1:0-15497 GCA_034439795.1 Planctomycetaceae bacterium
CGATGCCAGCACGCGGCGCGTTGTGGTGACAACGCGGGGCGGTGCGGCGCGGATCAAACGGGAAACGAAGAAGCCCCGGCATAGCTATGCCGGGGCTTCCGGGATCACGCCACGGCGGTGGCGGGGACTTCTTGCCGCTCCAGCAGCATCTTGCAGCGCCGGGCGAGCGGGAAATCGTTGGAGACGCCCAGGCCCAGGTCGGCATGCTCCGCATCGACCTCGGTCACCAGCGTCATCAGATCGAACGCCGTCCACTTCGTTCCCAGCAGCGACAACTGCTCGAGCCCCGTGAAGTGCTGGCGCAGCTGATCGGGCAGCAGGGCCGACAGCACCACCGCGGCGACGGGGCTGCGGCCGAGCACGGGATCGGCGAGGATCGACAGCCCGCGGTGATGGAACAGGATGCAGCACACCAGGTCGTCCGGCAGTTTCCACCGGTGAGCCAGGCTGGCGGCGGCGATGGCGTGGTCCCAGCCGAACGACTGCTGGTCGAAGTCGGCCAGCGATTCGGGATGATTGGCCCGGCGCTCGACGAAATCGACGTATTGCTCGTACAACTCGTTCGTCAGCACCGGCAGCAGAAAATCCTGCAGCAGCGCGCCGGCGAAGGCGATGTCGGGATCGGTCTTGAGCAGCCCGGCCACCTTCTTGGCGAACAGCGCCTTCTGCAGGCTCGCATTCCAGAAGCTGGTCTGATTGATCAGCCGGGATTTCCGCGACGCCACCGCGGCTTGGGCGCCGGTCGCGATCAGAAACATCTTGCTCTGCCGCAAGCCCAGCAACGAGAGCGCCTGTTGCACGGAGCTCGATTTCTGCCGCAGGCCGACAAAGGCCGAATTCACGTGACGCAGCAGCTCGAGCGTCAGGCCGGAGTCGGTTTCGACGATGCCGGCCAGTTCCTTCATCGTTGTGGAGTCGTCGCGCGAACGCTCGAGAAATTTGGCGACCGCGTGGGGCAGGGCGGGCAGGGCCAGCGTGGGAGGCAACGCCGTCAGCGTAAATCCTGCCAAAGCGGTTTCGCGAATGGCGGCCCAGTCCAGCGACGGCATCGTCAGATCCTTGTCTCATCGAAGGAGCCAGGAAGCGGTGGTCGGAAACCTCCTGGCGTTTTCACCATATTCATTAGTTCATGCGCGGCCGGATGCTGCCGGCGATCGGTCGGCTGGAGGGGCATATCAGCAGGGCTTTGAGGTCCGTATCAGTCGTGCCGTGTTGACACCGTCGGTGGTTGCGTTTCTGATGGCAGCGGTTTTACCGATGACAAGGGACGTTATCGTCGGCGCTGATTAGAGGCGGTTTCAGAACCGCATGGTCTTTACGCCGAAGGCGTTGTCCCTCACAGCCCAGGGTCGCGAGTCTACGAGCGCACCCTGGGTGACGATCGATGACGAACCCCATACCCTGAAAGGGTTTCACAATGGTTCGACGCCGTCGGTGATGCGACCCCTTCAGGGTCGATTCGACTCCGATGCCATGTCTCCAGGGTGCGCTCGCAGACTCGCGACCCTGGGCTGTGTGATCGAACGCCTGCGGCGTACTTGCCCCCGAGTCAATGGTCTGCCACCGACGGCAACAACCAAGATTGAGTCTTGAAACCGCTTCTTGGCCACCCCAACTCCTTCCCGTGACTGCCTCCCCCCCGCCTGACGAACCGGCTTCCCCCACCAGCAGCCAGCTGCTCTGGCGGCTGTGCTCCCTCGCCTGGCGGTTTCGCGGGCTGGCTGGTCTGGTGCTGGCCTTGAACGTGACGCTGGTGGTGCTCAACCTCGGCAGCCTGTCGTTCACCGGGCTGGGAATCGACGTCCTCCGGGAAACGCTGGTGTCAGGCGCGACCGCGGCCCAATGGCCGGGCGGCGTGCAGCCGCCGACGGACTGGTCGCCGCGCGCGCATCTGGTCGTGGTCGCGGCGATCGTGCTGGCCTGTTCCGCGTTGAGCGCCGTCACGAAATACGTCACGGCCCTGGTCTCTGCCCTGTTGAGCCAGCGGATGCTCGTTCAACTGCGCGCCGAAATCTACGACAAGCTCCAGCGGCTGAGCTTTCGGTTCTTCGACCGTCACGACAGCAGCGGCATCATCGGGCGGGTGGCCGCCGACGCCCAGGCGGTGCGGTCGTTCATCGACGGCGTCGTGCTCAAAGTGCTGACGGTCGTGCTGTCGCTCGCCGTCTATATGGGCTACATGCTCGCGTTGCACGTGCCGCTGACGCTGGCCTGTCTCTGCACGTCGCCGCTGTTGTGGATCGGCGCGGTCTGGTTCTCGCGGTCGGTGCGGCCGTTGTATCTCCGCAGCAGTGAGCTCAGCGACCGCATGATCTCCGCGCTCGCCGAGAATGTGCAGGGCATTCAGGTGGTGAAGGGGTTCGCCCGCGAGCCGGAAGAGATCGCGCGGTTCGCCGAGGCCAACCGCCGCATCAAGGACCAGAAGTACGAAATCTTCCGCCGCTTGAGCACGTATCAGCCGATGATGGGCTTTCTGACGCAGGTCAACCAGCTGATCCTCATCGGTTACGGCGGCTATCTCGTCATCCGCGGGGAATTGCCGCTCGGGGCGGGGATGTTCGTATTCGCCAATCTGATGAGCGAATTCGCCGGACAGGTGGGGCAGATCGTCAACATCGCCAACACGATTCAATCCAGCCTGACCGCCGCCGAGCGCGTGTTCGAAGTGCTCGACGCGCCGCTGGAACTCACCGACGCCGCGGACGCCGTCCCGTTGCCCCGCGCGAAAGGACACATCCGGTTCGAGCACGTCACGTTCGGCTATCACCCCGGACAGCCGGTGCTGCACGACGTCACGCTGGACATCGCCCCCGGCGAACGCATCGGATTCGTGGGCGAGACCGGTGCGGGGAAGACGACGCTGCTCGGCCTGGTGTCGCGATTTTACGACCCGAACGCTGGCCGGGTGTTGATCGACGGCGTTGACGTCCGCCAATACCGGCTGAATGACCTGCGACGAAACATCGGCCTCGTGTTTCAGGAGAGCTTCCTGTTCAGCAACACGGTCGCGGCCAACATTGCGTTCGGTCGGCCGAACGCCTCGCTGGACGACATCACCCAGGCGGCCCAATTGTCGGCGGCTCACGAGTTCATCGCCGAATTGCCCGCGGGGTACGACAATCTGATCGGCGAGCACGGCTCGAATCTGTCGGGCGGACAACGGCAACGGCTGGCCATCGCGAGAGCGCTCTTGCTCGATCCGCCGATTCTGATGCTCGACGACGCGACGGCCGCGGTCGATCCGGAGACCGAGCACGAAATCCGCACGGCGATCGAACGGGCGATGGCGGGGCGGACGACGCTCATCGTCTCCAGCCGCGTCTCCACGTTGCGGCGGACCGACCGCATTTGCGTGCTGAAGCAGGGCCGCATCGTGGAGCTCGGCACGCACGACGAGTTGATCGAACAGCGCGGCGAATACTTCCGTCTGGCCCGCTTGCAGACCGTGGAGGACGTGTTGTCGGACGATGTCGCCCCGTCGGAGACCACGCGATGAGCGGCATCGACATGCTGACCCGATTAGGGGCCAAAGACGAGGACGAACACCGTCAGCGACCGCTCGACTTCCGCCTGATCACCAGGTTGATGCAATCCACGCGGCGGTATGTCGCGGCCCGCAACTGGTTGATCGTGGTGGTGATTCTGCGGTCGATCCAGCTTCCCGGACTGACGTGGGTGCTCACGCTGGTGATCACCGGACCGGTCGCGGCGGGCGATATCGCCGGCGTGATCTGGGGGGCCGTCGCCTTCGCATTGCTGGCGGCTTCGACGCAGGTGGTGATGCACTTCCGGCAGCGGCTGGCGCTGCAGTTGGGGGAGGCCGTCGTCCACGATTTGCGCAACGAGCTGTTCGCGCATTTACAGACGATGCCCATGAGCTTCTTTCATCGCACGAAAGTCGGCCGGATCATCAGCCGGATGATTTCCGACATCGAAGACGTCCGCGTCGGCGTGCAGGAAGTGCTGTACGTCAGCCTGGTGCAGTTCGGCCAGATGGGCATGGCCGCGGCGTGCATGATCTGGTACGACTGGCAGCTCTTTCTGATTGTGCTGGCGCTCGCGCCGGTGTTCTGGCTGCTGAATCGGCATTTCCAGGGGGTGCTCTCGGAACGGCTGCGGGCCATGCGGGAATCGTTCAGCCGGATCACGGCGACGCTCGCCGAATCGGTGCTGGGGATCCGGGTCACGCAGAGCTACGTCCGGCAGGACGAGAACGCCCGGATGTTCGCCGAACTGGTCGCCGATCATTCCCGCTACAACTCGTCGGTGTTGCAGGCGCACGGGTTGTTCATCCCGCTGCTGGAGTTCAACAGCCAACTGTTCATCTCGGTGTTGTTGCTGGTCGGCGGTTGGAAGGCGCTCGATCTCGGCTCGGCGGACGGCGTCGGCAACCTCATCAGCTTCCTGTTTATGGCGAACCTGTTCTTTGCGCCGATTTCGGTGCTGGGGAATCAGTACAGCCAGGCGCTGACGGCGATGGCCGGCGCCGAGCGGTTGTTCGCGTTGCTCGACGCCGCGCCGGAATGGACCGACCCGCCGGACGCCGTGCCCGCCCCGCCGCTGACCGGGCGCGTCGAGTTCGAGCATGTCACTTTCGGTTACAGCCCCGCCGTGCCGGTGTTGTCGGAGGTGAGTTTCGTCGCGGAACCCGGTCAGACGGTGGCCCTTGTCGGTCACACGGGGAGCGGGAAGACATCGATCATCAATCTGCTGGCGAAGTTTTACCTGCCGCAGTCGGGGCGGATTCTGCTCGACGGGTTCGATCTGCATCAACTGACCGGCGAGTCCATCCACCGCCAGATGGGGCTGGTGCTCCAACAGAACTTCTTGTTTCAGGGGACGGTCGCCGACAACATCCGCTTCGCGAAGCCGCAAGCGACCGATGCGGAGATCTTCGACGTTTGTCACCGGTTGGATTGTTTAGACTTGTTCGTCGCGTTGCCGCAGGGGTTGCAGACGCCGGTCGGCGAGCGCGGGGCGCAGTTGTCGCTGGGTCAGCGGCAGATGGTCTGTTTCGCCCGGGCATTGCTCGCCGATCCGCGGCTGCTGATTCTCGACGAAGCGACCAGCAGCATCGACTCCCGCACCGAGCACCGGTTGCAGCAGGCGCTCCGGGTGCTGATCCGCGGCCGGACGAGTTTCGTCGTGGCCCATCGGTTAAGCACGATCCGGCAAGCCGATCTGGTGCTGGTCCTCGATCACGGCCGCATCGTCGAACGGGGCACGCACACAGAGCTGCTGCGACACCGCGGGGTCTACGCCCATCTGTACGAACGGTTCGTGCAGACCGGCGGATAGCGACCGGAGATCCCGGCGCGGCGTGGTCGTCAATTGGTGGGGGCGCGTTTGTTGGGCACTTTCCGTCTTGGCCCCGGTAGGGGCCGCGCAATGTAGCCACGGGTGGAGCGCAGCCCGTTTCGGGCGGAGCGCAACCCGTGGAAAGGGTCGGTGACGTGTTCCGCCCCGGCGGGGCGGCGGAAGTTCGCGAACACAGCCGAGATTCCTTTGCCCCTCACGGGGCAATGTGGACTCCTGCCACTTCACCACGGGTTCCGCGTCGGGCGGCTAAGCGCCGCCGCGCCGCTGCACCCGTGGCTACAACCCGGTCGCCCCTACCGGGGCTGCCAAGGCTAAAAAAACGAACAAAGTCTCCTGGACGCGGGGAGCGTCCGTAACACTGGGACTGCGGCACAGGTCTTGCAGAGTCTGCCCCACCGGAGTATTCGATTCGGTTGTCCCTGCGGTCCGTGCTCGACGCAACAAATCGATGGCGGAGAATTGTGCTCGTTCGGAGGGTTGGAGCATCGAAAGACCGGTTCCTCCACCCGCCGTCGGGTAAGCTGGAGGAGACGAACCGGGCCCGCAGTTTGTAGGACTTGCAATTCCCACGTCGGGCCTTTGCACCACGGAAGGCGGCACATGAACGATCGATATCCCACTTTCGCGAAGTTATCGCGGACGACGGCGCTGATGGCCGTCGTCGTCGCAGGGCTGTTGACCGAGGTCGCCGCGCAGCCGACGCTGATCGTTCCCCAGCCGGACGCCGCTTCGGCCCCGGCGGCCTCATCGGGCCAGACGCCGTTCAATCTGCACGTGGTGGCGTCGGAAGAGTTGCTCAATCGGTTCGTCGCGCGCAGCCGGGTCGAGCCGGGCGAGGTGGACGACTTCCTCTTCGGGGCGAAAGTCGATGGCCAGCAATGGACCGCGACGCAGTTGAGTCTCGATCTGCGTCCGGCCGGCGATCGCGCTCATGCGGCGTTTATCCTCGACGGTCACGTGCAAAGCCAGACCACCGGCCGGACCGAGCAGGGGGCCGTGCATTCCATCGGCCGGCAGCAGTTTTATGCGGTGAAGGACGTCTTCTTCGACGGAGCGCAACTCTCGACCCGTCACGCCGCCGTGCATGTCCGGACGGAGAATCAGAACGTCGGGGCCTCGACGCCGCTCGACGGCACGCTGTTCGAGGGCCTGGGGAGCCGGATTGCGCTCAAGGTGGCCGAGCGCAACCGGCCCCAGACCGAGGAGTACGCCCGCAACCGCGTCGTTCAGAGGGTGTATCCCAGCTTCGACAAGGAAGTGGACGAGCAGCTGGCCGACGCGAACGACCGGCTCGAAGAGTCTCTGCGGAGTCCCCTGCGGAAGGCGAAACTGCTGCCGAGCGCGCAATTGGCGCGGTCGAGCGACACGCATCTGCACTATGCGGGGCGGTTTGTGGTCGGGGAAGATCAAAATCTGGTCGCCCCCGCGGTGCCGTTGATCGGTCCGCACGGGTTGACGATGTACGTCCACGAAAGCCTGCTCAACGGGTTGTTGGACCGGCTCAATCTCCAGGGCCGCAAGACGACTGATCGGGAACTCCGCGATCTGGTGACGCAACTGCGGACGGCCATTCGCGGCGGAACCGATGACCGCGACGCTGACGACCGTCCCGAACCGGCCGTGAAGCTGGAGACGGAGATCGAGTTCGACGCCACGCAGCCGCTCGCTGTGCGGTTCGTGGGCAACCGGATGGAACTGGAACTCCGGGCGACGTTCCGCCCGGCGGGTCAGGCGCTGTTGCCGCCGTTGGCGATCACTGTGCCCTTGCGGTTGGAGCGGCGGCCGTCAGACGAATGGACGCTGGTTTACGGCGACATCGACATTCGGCCGATGAACGGCGACGAGATCCCATCGCTCGCGAAAACGCTGATCCGGCAGGCGATCCAGTCGGACCTGCCGGCGGTGTCGTTCCCGGCGACGTTGACGACCGACGACTGGCCGGCCGACAAACCTCGGCTGAAGGTCGCCGAGTTGCAGTCTGCCGACGGATGGCTGGTGGTCTCGCTGGACGGCGTCGAGCCGGCGGTTCCGCCAAGTGCGCCGCAGCCGCTGGCCTTGCCCGGCGTTGCGACCCCCGTCCGCGCCCGTCCGCGTTAACTGCTTGTGAATGAATGGGTTATTTGGGATTGGCCCGCGGGAAGCCGTCTTGACGAAGACCGGCGTTTGATCTGTAATCCGCCGCCCCCGATCGGCATGGCCCAACCGGCGTTCCCCGTGGACGTTGCGCGGCGCAGACGATGTGCCCGGGGGTTCGGGGCCGATGACCTTCGACCGCTATCTGCTGCGCAGCTATCTGCACGTCTTCAGCGTGAGCTTCGTCGCGCTGTTCGGCCTGGTGGTCATTGTCGACCTGCTGGAAAACCTCGACGAATTCCTGGCCCGCAACTCCGGCGGCACGACGCTGTCGTTGCTGGAGAACGTCGGCCAGTTCTATGCCTTCCAGTCGATCTTTTTTTTGGACCGGTCGGGCGGCATCCTGAGTCTGCTGGCGGTCGTGGTCGTGCTGATCCTGTTCCAGCGGAGCGGCGAACTGCATCCGTTGCTCGCCGCCGGCATTCCCATGTACCGCGTGCTGCTGCCGCTGGTGCTCGCCGCGGGGGGAGTGAGCGGGTTGCTGCTGCTCAATCAGGAACTGATCATCCCGCGGATCGCCTATGCGGCGTATGAGTCGCGCGGCGGCGTGGAGGCCTCGGAGGTTCGCGTCGAGCCGATCTACGATCACGCCTCGCGGATTTCGATCGACGGCCGCCGGTTGCAACTGGCCGACCGGACCATCGAACAGGCGGAGTTCGTGCTCCCCACGCCGACGATCGCCGGTGACCTGACAATCCTGAAAGCGGCGAAGGCGATTCACAAAGGCGCGAAGCGCGGCCAGCCGGCCGGGTGGCTGCTGCAGGACGTGTCGCCGATCTTTTCCGAACTGCCTCTGACGGATCGCGGGCGGGAACTGGTGCTGCCGGGACCGCGTCCGGAAGACCTGTTCATCGTGACGGCGGTCACGTGCGACCAGCTCTACAAGCGGAATTCGAGCTTCACGCTGCTGTCGTCGCAGGAACTGCTGCGGCGGATTCATTCGCCGGCGTTCGGATTGATCTCGACGCAGCGACTGGTGATTCATCTGCATTCGCGGTTCGTGCAGCCGCTGCTGAGCGTGATTTCCGTATTGATTGTGTTGCCGCTGATGGTCCGCCGGGAAAGCCGCGGGCTGGTCGTGGACTGCACGATGAGCGGCATGGTGCTGGGCGCCCTGTTCGGCCTGGGGCAGGGCTGCCTCTTGCTGGCGCAGATGCGGATGCTGGCGCCCGACCTCGCCGCGTGGCTGCCGGTCATCAGCGGCGGCGCGCTCGCCGCGTGGTTTTCGGGCGTCATCAGAACGTGAGCCAGGAAGCCCAGGGATAGCAATCCCTGGGCGTCTTCCGAGTGATTTCGCGGGCATGGACACTCTCGCAATACACACCGTCCCCACAAACCCCGCCGACGGCGTCTGGACCCGTCGCGCTTTGGGCGTGCTGTCGGCGCTGTTCGTCTGGCGCGTGATCTATCTCGCGATCTGCCCGCTCGAACTCTGTCCCGATGAGGCGTACTACTGGGACTGGTCGCGGCAGCTCGACTGGGGCTACTACAGCAAACCGCCGATGATCGCGTGGATCATCGGCCTGGCGACGCGGCTCGGCGGGCATTCGGAGTTCGTGATCCGCCTGCCGGCGGCCTGTCTGGGGACCATCGGCTTGTGGCCGGTGTACATGCTGGGCCGACGGTTGTTCGATGCGCGGGTCGGCTTCTGGACTCTGATCGCCGTCGCCGCGACGCCCGGCATGGTGGCCCTGAGCCTGTTGATGACGATCGACGCCCCGTTCCTGTGCGCGTGGGCGTTCGCCGTCTGGTGCGTGTGGGAGTTGCTGTCGCCGCCGCAGTTGAACGTCCGCTGGCTGCCGGCGGCGATGGTGGCGACGGGGCTGGGGCTGCTGTCGAAGCAAACGATGATCGCCATCGTGCCATTGTCATTGCTGTGGCTGGCGACATCCACGGCTGACCGTCGCAAGCTCTTCTCGCTGGTGGTCTGGGTGTGGATCGGCGGCAGCCTGCTGTTTCTCGCGCCGGTGCTCTGGTGGAATCAGCAGCACGGCTGGATCACGGCTCAACACACCAGCGAACATTTTCAGTCGAAACCGGTCAGCGCGGGTCAACACGCCGTCTGGTTCCTGGAGTTTTGGACCAGCCAGTTCGGAGTCTTGTCGCCGATCAGTTGTGGCCTGATGATCGGGCTGACTGTCACCGGTTTGTGGTCGTGGAGATCGATGGACCGTCGCGTGCAGTATCTGCTCTGCTTCAGCGCGATTCCGATGCTCGGCGTCAGCGGCCTGAGCGCGTTCCAGCGCGTGCAACCGAACTGGCCCGCGGCGTTTCATCTGACGGCGTTCGTGCTGCTGGCCGCCTGGGGTTGCGGTGCCTGGTCGGTGGCTGTGTCGTCGAATCGCCCGCGGCGGTGGTTTCCGGCCGGTGTGGCGACGGGCGGCGTGCTGGCAATCGCGGTGTATGCCATGCCGTTCCTGGTGCCGAATTCGCATCTGGCCGGCAGCCCGCTGGACGCCACAGTTCGGCTGCGCGGTTGGAAGACGTTGGGACTTGGCGTCGGCGAAGAGCTACAAGCGACCTCGCGGCCCCGTCAAACTTTGCTGATTGCAGCGACGGGGCGGGGGCCGGTCAGCGCGCTGGCCTATTATGTGCCGGGACAGCCGCGCGTGTACCGCTGGAACGGGACCGGCGTCGTAGAATCGCAGCATGAGATCTGGGGCGGCGTTCGGGGACATCCAGGTTGGGATGCCGTATTGATGACGCACGGCGGGGCGGAGTTGCCGGCTGAACTCGCCGCGGCGTTCGAGGTTGTCGAGCCAGGCCAACTGGTCGAGGCTCGGCTCGGAGCAGATCGCACGCAGCAGTTCCAGTTGTGGCACGGTCGGGGATTTCGCGGTTGGCCCGATCCGCTCGGCTCTCCGGCAATATCAAAAACCGCGGCAATCCGCCTGGCCAGTCATGCGACCGAGGACGAAACACCGTGACGACGAGCACGCTGCATCGGCCTCCCGTTCAGCAATCGCCGATTGCTGCGGAACCGGAGCGCGCTCGTTGGTCGGAAGCAGCGGCGATTGTGCCGTCGGTCGGATTGCTGGGCTGGATCGGTCCGACGTTCGTCGCTGGTTGGCCGGTCGTCTGGCCGGTGGCCGCGTTGATCGTCGCCAGCGTCGTGCTGCGGTGGACGTCGCTGGATCTCGCCGTGTCGGGCTGGTTCTACGATCCGGCCTCGAAATCCTGGCCGTGGTTCTCGAACTCCGTTTGCACGCTGTTCTACCACGGGGGGACGTACCCGGCGTTTGGGTTGGCGGTGTGCGGCGTGATCTTGGGGCTGTGGGGACTGTTGTCGCCGTGGCGTCGCGGGCGTTATCTGCGGGCCGGGACGTTTCTGTGGATCGTGTTCTTCCTCGGCCCCGGGCTGGTTGTGAACACGGGGCTGAAGGTGCATTGGGGTCGTCCGCGACCGCATCAGGTCATGGAGTTCGGCGGGGCGCTGCCGTTCGTTCCGGTCGGCACGCGCAGCCGGCTGGAACAGGACAACCGCTCGTTCCCGTCGGGACACGCCGCGGTGGCGTTCTTCCTGATCGCGCCCGCGTTCGTTGTCGACCGCCGCCGCCCGCAACTGGCCCGCCGGCTGCTCGCCACCGGCCTGCTGTTCGGCACGGCGATGAGCGCCGTCCGCGTGGTGCAGGGAGGCCACTTCGCCAGCGATGTCCTGTGGTCCGCGGCGATTGTGTATTTCACGTGCGTGGTCTGTGCGCGGGTGTTGTTGAATCCGCGGTGTGCTACCGATTCTGCGCACCATTGATTGGTCCCGGCCCACTGCCGAAGTCGACTGCGGCGCGAGCGCAGCGCTGCTCACCAGAATAGCCAGACAAACAGCGCCAGGACCGAGACATTCAGGAGCCACGCCACATAGAACCGGCGCGTCCGGCGGTCATCGAGCGGTGTGTTCAAATGTTGCAGCAGGATGCCGATGGAGTAGATGTTCAGAACGACCGGAAGCAGCATGCAACCGAAGACGGCTGCCTTCCAGGCGCGATCGATCGCCTCGGCGTAGAGATCGTCGGTTGTCGTCGTCGGCTCCGGGGCTGGTTCACGCGATGTTGCCAGGGCGTCAGACGTTGATGGCGATGTGGTGGTCAACACGTCCCGTGTCGAACCGCATTGCCAGCAGGTCTCGAATCCGGCGTCGACCTCGGCGCCACAGGTGCAGCTCCAGGGTGCCGAAAGAATGCCCCTGGCGTCTTCCCGCCGTGTCGGTTGCAATAATTCGGCGGCCTGCTCGGCATGGTCCTCACCCACCAGCAATTTCACCCAACCGGTGGCGTTGCCAAGGTGCCAGAGCATTCCGACGGTGTTCGAGTTCTCCAGAAAACTGGGGATTCCCTCAGCGTCGAGAACGCTACGACCAATCTCGGCTTCTTCCGGCGTGGCAAACGTGGCGACGGGAATCAGACGCTGCGTCGTCATGGTTTGGCCTCCGACGAATCACCCCACTCCCACCGCTTCCACCCCGGCGTTTCGCGGACGGTCAACCGTTCGCCGTCCGCGGTGACGAACAAGCCCTCGGCGCGCGGCGTGTCGGCGATCAGCTTCATGCCCGCCTCGGAGCCGAGCACCGTCGCTGTCGTGGCAAGGCCGTCGGCCATCATGGCGTCGGGGGCGATGATCGTCACGCTGCTGCGGTGCGTCAGGCCCAGGCCGGTCTTGGAATCGACGATGTGCGAATACCGCACGCCGTTGATCTCGACGAACTGATAGGCATCGCCCGAAGTGGAGACGCCGACGTTGGCGAGTTTCAGCCACCGGCTCGACGGGCCGTTGGGACGATCCAGCGGGGCGACGCCGATCTTCCAACCCGGCGCGTCCGGCGGCGCGTCACCGGCGGCGATGTCTCCCGCGAGGGCGACGAGCGACTGCGGGAACCCGGCCGTTCGCAGCGTCTGCAACGCCTGCTGGGCAGCGTAGCCTTTTACGATGCCGCCGAAATCGAGTTGCAGATCGGTGCGCGCCAGCGTGACGGTCCGCGCCGCAGGATCGAGTGTGATGTGCCGGTAATCCACCGTCTTCAGCGCGGCCGCGAGCAGCATCGGATCGGGGAGTTCCTTCTGCCGCCGGGCGCGTCGCCAGAGTTTAGTGACGGGGCCGATCGTCACCGCGAATGCGCCGTCGCTGCGCTGCGACAGGGCGTGGGCCGTGGTCAGCACGGTCAGCAAGTCGGGGCTGACCGGCACCGGTTCGCCAGGCTGCGCCGTCCGGCAAAGCCGCATCGCTTCGCTGTCGGGTTCGTAATCGCTGAAGATGGCGTTCAAGGCCGTGATCCGGGCAAACGCCCGAGCCGCGGCGTCGTTTGCGGCGGACTCCGCCCCGCCGTATAGTGTCAGGTGGACGTCGACCCCCATGTGGCGCTCGACGTATTGGCGTTTGGCTGGCGGCTCCGCGGAGTGACTCTTCGGAGCGAGGCACAGTCCCGTCAGGACGACGCAAACTCCAATCCACCGGTCTCTCATGCGACGTTCCTGGAGTGCGATGACGATGACGGACGGCGCTCGACGGTTGAATGCAACGCGGCTCTTGGGATTGTATCCGACGGTCGCCCTCTGCGGTGTGCTGGCGGCGGCGATTCCGCGAAGCTGCGCCGCCGACGAGCCCAAGCCGTCGGGGGAGATGAAGCCGTATACAGAGGTCATCAGCGGCGCGGAGGTCTCGTTCGACCTGGTCCCGATCCCCGGCGGCGAGTTCACAATGGGCAGCCCGTCCGGCGAAGCCGAGCGTCAGGATGACGAAGGCCCGCAGCACAAGGTGAAGATTGAACCGTTCTGGATGGGTAAGACCGAGATGACGTGGGATGTCTACGACATCTGGTCGTACAACCTCGACATCCAGCGCCGCAAGATCGAAAACAAGCAGCCGACCGACCTCGACAAAGTCGCCGACGGCATTACACGGCCGACCAAACCGTACACCGACATGACATTCGGCATGGGCCAGAGCGGCTATCCCGCGAGCTGCATGACCCAGCACGCCGCGAAGAAGTTCTGCGAATGGCTCTCGGCGAAAACGGGGAACTACTACCGCCTGCCCACCGAGGCCGAATGGGAATACGCCTGCCGAGCAGGCACGTCGGCGGCGTACTCCTTCGGCGACGATTCGGAGCCGATCGGCGAGTTCGCGTGGTTCTTCGACAATGCCAACGAGAAGTATCAGAAAGTCGGCAAGAAAAAGCCCAATCCGTGGGGGCTGTACGACATGCACGGCAACGTGTCGGAATGGTGCCTCGACAAGTACGAACCCGATTTCTATGCGAAAACGCCGGCCGGGCAGGTTGCCGACAATCCGGTCGTCATTCCCAGCAAGGAGTACCCGCGCGTGGCCCGCGGCGGCTCGTGGGACGACGACCCGCCGACGCTCCGCAGTGCGGCCCGCATTCCGTCGTCGCTCGAATGGAAGCAGCAGGATCCTCAGATTCCCGTCAGCGTGTGGTACATGACCGACGCTTTGCACGTCGGCTTCCGCGTGGTCCGCCCGTTGCGAGTCCCGTCTCCCGACGAACGGGTGGCGAAGCACTTCAACGCCATCCTGCCGATCGACGCCAAAGAGAAGGCGAACCCGGTTGCCAACGAATAGCCGCTCGAACCACTGATGACATCGAAGGTTGTCCCGTTCTGTTTCCTTCACCGTCCGACCAGTCTCACTCCTGGAGTTGCTTCATGGATCAGACCTCTGCGACGAATCGACGCGACTTTCTGAAGACGTCCACCATCGCCGCGGTGGGCGCCGCCGCCACGCAGTTGACGCTGCAATCGGCCGTCTACGCCAGCGGGGACGACACCGTGAAAGTGGGCCTCGTCGGCTGCGGCGGCCGCGGCACCGGCGCTGCCTCACAAGCGCTGTCCACGCAGGGGAATGTCAAACTGGTCGGCGTGGCCGACGCCTTCGAGGATTCCGCGAAGAACTCGCTCAAGAACCTGAAGTCGTCCCTCGGCGAGAAAGCCGACCGCGTCGCCGTGAAGGACGAGAACATCTTCACGGGCTTCGACGCCTATCAGAAGCTGATCGACAGCGGCATCGACCTGGTGATTCTCGCCACGCCACCCGGCTTCCGGCCGATTCACTTCGAGTACGCCGTGAAGGCCGGCAAGAACATCTTCAAGGAGAAGCCGGTCGCCGTGGACGCCCCCGGGGTCCGGCAGGTGCTGGAAGCCAACAAGATCGCCAAGGAGAAGAAGCTCAAGGTCGGCGTGGGCCTGCAGCGGCATCACCAGGCCGGCTACCTTGAAACCATCAGCCGCCTGAAGGACGGCGCGATCGGCGACATTCTCGCCCTCCGCGTCTACTGGAACGGCGGCGGCGTGTGGGATCCTCGCATCACCCGCGCCCAGGCCAAGAGCGAGATGGAGTACCAGATGCGCAACTGGTACTACTACAACTGGCTGTGCGGCGACCACATCTGCGAGCAGCACATCCACAACCTCGACGTCGGCAACTGGCTGAAGGGCGGACCTCCCGTCCGCGCCAACGGCATGGGGGGCCGACAGGTCCGCGTCGACAAAAAGTACGGCGAAATCTACGACCATCACTACGTCGAGTACGAATTCGCCGACGGCACCTACATGTACAGCCAGTGCCGGCACATTCCCAACTGCTGGAACAGCGTCTCCGAGTCCGCGAGCGGCTCGAAGGGAACGGTCGACATCAGCGGCTACAAGATCAAGCCGGTCGGCGGCGAGGAATGGTCCTTCGGCCGGGGGGGTCGTCGCGCCGGCGGCGATCCGTACCAGGTCGAGCACGACGACCTGTTCGCGGCGATCCGCTCGGGCGCCGAGTACAACGAAGCCGACAACGGCGCGATGAGCACCATGACGTCGATCCTCGGCCGCATGGCGACGTACTCGGGCAAGGTCATCACGATGGAAGACGCTTTGGCGTCGAACATCAGCCTGATGCCCAAGACCTTCGCCTGGGACGCCGATCCCCCGGTGATGCCCAAGGAAGATGGCAGCTACCCGATTGCCACGCCGGGCGTCACGAAGGTCGTGTGATGATCCTGGGCTAAACACTTTTGACTCGCGGAAGCCCAGGGATAGCTATCCCTGGGCTTC
>JAWXBB010000518.1:0-6192 GCA_034439795.1 Planctomycetaceae bacterium
CAAGCGTCCCAATTTCTGACAAACTGCACATAGCCAGCGAGCGCCGCGATGTCGATCTGGACCTGGTCCCGCTGGCTGGCCCCCGTGCCGGAATCCGCCCGGTTGACGCTCGGCGAGGGGAATACGCCGCTCATCCGCTCGCGGAGGCTCGGTCCCAGCGTCGGCCTCAAGAACCTGTTCTTCAAGCTGGAATTCACCAATCCGACGGGGTCGTACAAGGACCGCTTCGCCGTGATGGCCGTGTCCGACATGGTTGCGAACGGGAAGTCCGTCTGCATCGCGACCTCCAGCGGCAACACGGGGGCCGCGCTTGCGGCGTACTGTGCAGTCGCCGGCATCCAATGCGAGATTGCCATCGTCGAGGGTGCGCCGATCGGCAAGCTGCGGCAGATGCTGGCCTACGGAGCGAAGCTGTTCCGCGTGAAGGACTTCGGGACCGATAGCCGCGTCTCCGCGGCGGTGTGGGAGCTGCTCGGCCAGTTGAGCCAGCGACCGGAAGCCGCCTTGCAGATCAGCGCGTTCTGCTTTTCCCCCGTCGGCATGTCCGGCGTGTATTCGCTGTCGCACGAACTGGCCGCCGAAGCTGAACAACCGTGGGATCACGTGTTCTGCATGGCGGGCGGCGGGGGCCTGGTTCTCGCGGTGGCACGAGGTTTTGAGCAGGCGTTGTCGGCGAACGCGATCTACCGGCTGCCGCGAACGGAGTGCGTGCAGCCGGCGGGGAACGACACGATCGCCGGCGCGTTGCGGGCCGGCCGCGACGAATCCGTGGCGGTCGACTGCACGTCGAAGATCAGCGGCTTGCAGGTGCCCAACGTCGTCGACGGCAATGCGGTCATCGCGATCTGTCGCCGGAACGGCGGCACGGGACATCTCGTCGAGGACGCCTTCGTCTGGGAAACGCAGAAACGGCTCGCGCGCGAGGAGGCGATCTTCTCCGAGCCCGCTGGGGCGACGGCCGTCGCGGGCTGCCTGCAGGCGGCGCTGCGGGGCGAACTCGATCCCAATGCCCACATCTGCTGCCTGGTGTCGGGATCGGCGTTCAAGGACCCGCCCTCGGTCGAGACGATGACGCAGGACTCCAACTGCCCGCTGATTGAGCTGTCCGACCTCGAACGCCGGGTCCGCGACGCCACGGCGGCCGCGCGATGACGCCGCCGACGGTCATCATCGTGCATCCCAAAGAGCGCCGCGCGAAATGCACGGTCGCGAAGCTGCGCGGCGATCCGCGGTTCGCGTTCTTCAAGTCGCCGCGACGCCCCGCCGATTTGTCGAATTACGTTCGCCTGGGTCTCGACGGCCCGCTGCTGAGCGAGTCGGATGCGGCATCGGGCCTGCTGGTGCTCGACGGCACGTGGCGGTGGGTGGAGGGGATGACGCGGTTCGTCGCCGATGTTCCGGTCCGTTCGTTGCCTCCGATCGCGACGGCCTACCCGCGGGTGTCGAAGACGTTCGACGACCCGGTACAGGGACTGGCGACGGTTGAAGCGGTGTATGCGGCCCTCACAATCCTGGGCCGCGATGTCGGGGGCTTGCTCGACGGTTACCCGTGGGGCGCGGAGTTTCTGGCGTTGAATCGTGATGTGTTGGAACGCAGCGCAGTGTCTTCGTAGGGTGCAGTCGAGTCTTCGAGGCTCTCCGTCTTCGTTGGAGTCCAGCCTTTAGGCTGTCTTGGAGCGATCGAGCGAAGACAGCCTAAAGGCTGGACTCCAACGGGGGCGGCTGACTTCGCAATCGGGGTGAGCCTCGAAGACTCGACTGCACCCTACGGAAAGCAGCGGAATGAGCGCCCCGATGCCGCGAGCGGACCTTTCGGGTGTGCTACGCTGTCACCTGTCTTTTCCGTCCCGATTCCGTGGGGCACGTCATGCGACCTCTCCTGCGACTCGTTCTCGCGACGTTGTGCCTGGGTTCGGTCGCGGCGTTCGCGCAGTCCGATGCGGAGATCGTCGCCGAGATCGATTGGCATCTCGCGCAGGGTTGGAAAGACAACGGCGTGCAGCCGTCGTCACGGGCCGAGGACGGCGAGTACGCGCGGCGGGCGGCATTGGATATC
Source organism: Planctomycetaceae bacterium (assembly GCA_034439795.1). Lineage (GTDB taxonomy): Bacteria > Planctomycetota > Planctomycetia > Planctomycetales > Planctomycetaceae > DSVQ01. The sequence goes on from JAWXBB010000518.1 coordinate 2,057, forward strand.
GTCGGGCACGTGCCGTCGTTGCCGATGCTGGTCGAGTTTCTGACGGATGAGAGCGCCGACCGGCGGCTCAAGTACGTCGATCGTCTGCTGGCGGATGGCGACTACGCCCGCAACTGGTCGAACATCTGGGGCAACCTGCTGGTCGGCCGCGCGAACCGGCAGAACCGCGGCGCCCGCGACGATCTCGACCGCTGGCTCAACGCGGCGTTCGCCCGCAATCTCGGCTACGACAAGTTCGCCGGCGAGCTGATCTCGGCGACGGGCAGCTCCGACGACGTCGGCGCGATCGGCTTCATCGCCAGCCATCTCAACGAGAACGGCGTCCCGGCGACGGCGATCACCGCGCGGCTGTTTCTCGGCCTGCAGGTGCAATGCACGCAGTGCCACAACCATCCGTTCAACGACTGGAAGCAGTCGCAGTTTTGGGGGCTGAACGCATTCTTTCGCGGCACGCAGCGTCAGAATCTCAACGGCCGCAACACCATTTACCTGTCCGACGACGTCGCCCAGGACATCGTGTTCTTCAAGAAACGGTCCGGGACGATGGAGGCCGTCGTGCGGCAGTTCGTCGACGGCACTCCGCCGCCGGAATCGGTCGCCGGACCGCGGCATCAACTGGCGGCGCTCGTCACCGATCCGTCGCGGCCGGATCTCAGCCGCGCAATTGTGAATCGGATGTGGTCGCGGCTGCTCGGTCAGGGGTTCACCAGGCCGGTGGACGACATGGGGCCGCACAATCCGCCGTCGCATCCCGAATTGCTCGACGCCCTTGCGGGCCGGTTCCGCCAAGGGGGCTTCGATCTCAAGCGGCTGATCCGTTGGATTGCCGCCAGCGAGGCGTACAACCTGACCAGCGCGGCGATTCCGGAGAACGTCGCCGATGACCCCGCGGCGGGGAACGTCCCCGTGTTTTCGCGATGCTACGTCAAGCCGTTCACCGCCGAGCAACTGTACGACTCGCTGCTGATCGTCACCGAAGCGGACAAATCGGGCCGCAGCTTCGAGCAGGCGGAAGGAAAGCGAACCGAGTGGCTGCAACAGTTCGTGCAGGCGTTCGGGACCGACGAGAACGACGAGGCGGACACGTTCAACGGCACCGTGCCGCAGGCCCTGGTGCTGATGAACGGCGAACTGGTGCGGAACGCGCTTAGCGGCGGCCAGGGGAGTTTTCTGCGGTCGGTGTACGACGGCCGGATCTCGGCGCTCGCGAAATTGCCGACGAAGCAGTTGAAGACCTTGAAACTGCCCACGCTGCGTTCGACGCCGGGTCGCATCGAGGTGTTGTATCTGACGGCGCTGTCGCGGAAGCCCAACGCGGGCGAACTCCACACACTCGACGCCGCCTACGCCAAAGCCGGCGGTCGCGACCCGGTCGCCGGTTTGCAGGACGTCTTCTGGGCGATTCTGAACTCGAACGAGTTCATCCTGAATCATTGAAGCGATCGCACGGTTTCAGAGAATCCAATCCGATGATTCCCCGAGGGGTGTTGGACATCCGCTGGCCGACGCTGTTGTGGGCGATGCGACAGTGCCTCGCCGGCGACGGCGACTCCGCGGGATTGTTGCGGGAGACTGAGACGTTCTGGAATCCGGACCGACAAGCGGTGGCCTGTCTGTCGGTCCGCAGCGGCCTCGATCTGGTCTTGTCCGCGCTCGATTGGCCGGCCGGCAGCGAGATCGTGATGTCGGCGGTCAACATTCCGGCGATGTCGCAGATCATCGAGGAGCACGGCCTGGTTCCCGTGCCGGTCGATGTCGCACCGCAGTCGCTGGCGCCCGACATCGATCAACTGCGGACGCGACTGACGCCGCGGACGCGGGCGATCCTGGTCGCTCACCTGTTCGGCAGTCGGCTCGATCTCGACGAAGTTGCGGAGATCGCCCGGGCGAACGGCCTGCAACTTTGGGAAGACGTGGCCCAGGGCTTCACCGTCGATGGCTTTCGCGGCCACCCGGCCGCGGACGTCAGTTTCTTCAGCTTTGGTCTCATCAAGTCGCAAACGGCTTTGGGCGGAGCGGTTCTGCAATTCCGCGACCCTGTATTGGCAGACCGGTGCCGAGTTTTGCAAGCGGCCTGGCCGGAGCGGGCGTTTCGGCAACGGGTCGGCAAGTCGCTCGGCTTGCAGTTCCTCGGTCTGCGACCGGCGTTCACGGTGCTGGCAGGAATGACGTCGCTGGCGGGCAGGAATCTGGATGAGTGGATTGCGGGATCGGTGCGCGGCTTTCGTCCGCAGAATCTTCTGGAGCAATTACGGCAGCGACCGTGTCGCGCCTTGCTGGCGCTACTGCATCGTCGCCTGACGAATCCGGAACCGGGATGGGTCGCGCGGAAGGATGCCCTGGCGCGCGAGTACCGCCGTCGCCTTCCGCCGTGGGTGCTGCTGGGGGGCGACGCGACGTTTCCGACGCACTGGGTGTTGCCGATTCGCAGTTGCGACCCACAAGGGTTGCAGGCTCGGCTGCGGCGTGCCGGATTTGATGCCACGACGCGGGGCTCGCAATTGCGCGTGGTTCCGCCGCCGGCCGTCGAGCCGTCCTGGGCAACACCGGCTGCGGCGGCCTGGATCCCTCAACTGATTTATCTGCCGCTGCATCCCGCGCTGACGTTGGCGCACATCGCGATGATCGCCGGCCTGGTTGAGTCATCTGAAAGGGCGGGTGCTGCCGACGGTGGGCCGTCACATTGTCTGGAAAATCGCGAGAAACAAAACTCGCCCCCGGAATCCGCTTGACGGACGAATGAATTACTGGTGATGATTTGGTACAGTCTGCTCCAATTCGGAATGCGTCGTGGACCAGCGGCCGAGGCATGGTCCGCCGGTTGACGGCGTGTTTTTTCGCGACATCACAACTGGGCCACGGGACAACGTGTGTCCCGCGCATATCGCGTGTTATTCCATTCGTATTCACAACAGGGGTGTGTTATGGGCAGCCGCTCTCGCGTCCGGGGTTTCACTCTCATCGAGCTGCTGGTGGTGATCGCCGTCATCGCCACGCTGATCGCGCTCCTCTTGCCGGCCGTCCAGCGCGCTCGCGAAGCCGCCCGGCGGACGGCGTGCCAGAACAACCTCAAGCAGCTCGGGCTGGCGCTGCACAACTACCACGACACGCACCGCGTGCTGCCGCCGGGGCAGATCAACAACACCTACCAGACCGACACCATCGGCCGCTACGCCAATCCGCTGGAGGCCCGCACGTTCAATCAGCGCTTCCAGAACACGTTCGGGTTCCACGGCACGAGCTGGATGCTGCACATCCTGCCCATGCTCGATCAGGCTTCGGTCTACAACGCCTGGAACTTCAACGACAACATCCGCACGAACGGCGACATCGGCACGCAACTGCCGCCGCCGGACTTGCAAATCACGTTCCCCCCCAAGATCGAGATCAAGGTGTTCTATTGCCCGAGCCGCCGCGGCGACATGGGGGCCGAGAACCGTTACGCCCCGTGCGACCGCGTCGACGTGCAGAACCCCGGTCAGGTGTTCTGGACGCGGGGTGGCAACGACTATGCCGGCTGCTCGGGATCGGGAATCACCTTCCACGAAAACCCCTCCAACGTCTTCGACCGGCAGACTTACTCGATGTTGCCGGCACAGCTGGCGGCCACCGTGACCACGGTGACGACGGTCAACGGCCAGACGTTCTCGACCTCGGCCTTCACGCAATACGGCACCAACGTCGGAATGTTCGGCGTCAATAGCAGCACCAGCCTGCGCGACGTCAGCGACGGCACGTCCAACGTCATCATGGTCTCCGAACGCCGCGTCTTCACGCAGTTGCCGCCGGCCAATCAGCAGCAACTCCGCAGCAATGACGGTTGGGCCTGGGGTGGGCCGGCGACGATGTTCAGTTGCCTGCAAAGCCCGCACACCGGTCTGCGGTACGACGAAGCTGACAGCCCGCACGAGCAGATTGTGCAAGTCGCTTTGGCGGACGGCAGCGTCCGCAATGTCAGTGTCAACATCGACCTGCGGACTTGGCAGAATCTGGGCAACATGGCGCAGGGCAGCCCGATCACTCTGCCGTAACGAGTGGACTTCCCCCCGACTACCGCCTGCCGCCGCACGATATTCCTCGTGCGGCGGCAGGCGGTAGTCGGGGGAAAGTCGACTCGTTACGGCAGCGTGATCGGG
>JAWXBB010000519.1:0-10823 GCA_034439795.1 Planctomycetaceae bacterium
GCCCCGAAGGGGCGGCAGAGATCGAATGCCGTTCGATGTTCTGTCGCCCCTCCGGGGCTATTAGTTTGTAAGAACCAAACCCCAGGCTTACGCCTGGGGCTACGATCTGCCGCACCTTCGGTGCTGAAATCAAAGACCAGCAATCCTAGTCAATTTGCCTTCCCCCCTGACCACGGACAACGGACCACTGACAATGTCCCAAACCTTCATCCTCATTCCCGGCCGGACCAGCGATCAGGGGTGCGGCATCAGCGAGGGGAAGTTCCTCGCAAAGTACCAGCGCGAAATCAACACGCTGCAGGTCGCGCCCGGCGACATGGCTCGATTGAGCCTCGTCGAAGGGGACCGCGTGCGGCTGACCGGCGAGCACGGTCAGGTCGAGGTCGCCGTCACCGCGGCCAAGAAGGACGAACTTCCCGAGGGGCTGCTGTTCATCGCCTATGGCGACATCTCAAGCCGGCTGATGGGGGGCGACACTCACGGCTCCGGCATGCCGACCAGCAAGTGCCTGGACGTCACGCTGGAAGTGCTGAAGTAGCGGCGATCCCGTGCGCCAGATCGGCGAGTGACCCGGACGCTCAAAGCGTCCGGGTCACTGTTCAAGCACGGCTTCATTGACCCCGCCGGCGTTTCTTCGGACGTGCGGTCTTCGGCGCGGGCGCGGCCTTGGCGGGAGCGCGGCGTTTATTGGTCACATCCTCGACCAACCGCAAATCCAGCGTGCGGCGGTGCAGGTCCACCTTGGCGACTTCGACCGTCACGCGGTCTCCCAGGCGATACGTCACGTTCTTGCGGCGGCCGATCAGGCAGTGCCCCTTTTCGTCGTAGTCGTACTGGTCGGGCGGCAGGTTGCGCATGTGGACCAGGCCGTCGACCGGCAGTTCGACGCCGACGCAGAAGAAGCCGAACCGTTCGACGCCGGTGATCGTGGCCGGCATCTGCAGGCCGGGGTGCTCGGCGAGGTACGTGAGCAGCTTGATCTTGGTCAGCTCGCGCTCCGCCGATTGCGCCCGGCGCTCGGTGTCGGAGCATTGCTCGCCGAGCTTCACCAGTTGCATGAACGACGGGACTTTCGTCTTGTGCTTGCCATCGCGCGGGGCGAGCAGGTCGAACAGCCGATGAATCGTCAGATCGGGATAGCGGCGGATGGGGCTGGTGAAGTGGCAGTAGAACGCCTCGTTGAGCGCGTAATGCCCGACCTCCTGCGGACCGTAATCGGCCTGCTTCATGCTGCGGAGGACGGCGAAGCTGATCGACGTCTCGACCGGCGTGCCGCGGACGGCTTCGAGCAGCTTCCGAATCTCGCCGCGGCCGACCCACGGCTTGGCCTCGAACCCCAGCCCTTTGACGAAGTCGCCGAGCGCCTTGAGCTTCCGCTCGTCCGGCGTGGCGTGATTGCGGTGCAGATACGGCAACCCCCGTTCGGCGATCGCCCGAGCGACGGCGATGTTCGCCGCCAGCATGAACTCTTCGATGAGCTGGTGGCTCTCGTCGTGAATCGCCTGATGCGCCCCGGCGACGCGGCCGTCGGCGTCGAAGTCGATCTTCACCTCCGGCAGTTGCAGATCGAGCGCCCCGGCGGCGAACCGTTTGCGGCGCAGCATCATCGCCAGCGTGTGCATCCGCACGAGCAGCGCCCGCACCTTCGCCGAAACCTTGCCCTTGTGCTGATCGGGGTGCTCGATGATCGGCAGCACTTCCTCGTAGGCGAACCGCTGCACGACTTTGATCGCCGAATGCGCGAAGTCGCTGCCGACGACGTTACCCTCGGCGTCGAAGTCGATGAACGCTGACTTCGTGAACCGCACGTGCCCCGCCTGCAAACTGGCGAGTCCGTTGGAAATCTGCTCGGGCAACATCGGCAGCACGCGGTCGGGGAGATACACGCTGGTCCCGCGATGCACGGCCTCTTTATCGAGCGGCGATCCCGGCTGCACGAAATGAGCGACGTCGGCGATGTGGACGCCCAGCCGCCAATGGCCCTTCTCGTCGTGGGTCAGCGAAATCGCATCGTCGAAGTCGCGGGCATCGACGGGGTCGATGGTGACGATGGTGTCGTGCGTCAGATCCAGCCGGCCGCCGAGGTCGGTTTCGTCGAACTGCCGCACCTGTTCGCGGGCGGCCTCCATCACGGCTTCTGGAAACTCGTCGGGCAGGTTGAACTCGTGAATGATCGACAGGCAATCGATGCCCGGCTCGCCGTGCGGGCCGAGGACGTGGGTGATGACCCCCTCGGCGGCTTCCGTCGCGGTGGGGAAGCGGACCAGTTCGAGGACCACCTTGTCGTTGACCTTGGCCCCTTTCGCGCCGGGATCGCCGACGTAGACCGGCTCGTCGACGTGACCGCCGTCGATGGTGACGTACGCCTGGCCGTGATGTTCGTGATAGGTGCCGACGAACGTGGACTTGGCCCGTTCGACGATTTCCACGATGCGACCGCAGCGTTGCCCGCCGGTGCGCACGCGGCGCGAAATCACAAGGCGGACGGTGTCACCGGAGAGCGCGCCGTGCAGGTCTTCGGGGAAGATGTAGATGGCGTCGTCGCTGCGCGACGTCGGCGCGGGAGGGATGACGGGAAGACTCTCGGCGTCTTCCTCGCTCGCGCTCGGGGCTATGACAGAGCGGAAATACCCCGCGCCGCTCGTCGTGCGGCGGACCGTGCCGACGAGACTCTCTTCTTCGCGCTGCGGCCCCACTCGTCCGCCGCCGAGCCGTTTGAGTTTGCCAGCGACGACGAGTTGCTCGATCGCCGCCTTGAACGGCGACCACTGCGACTGTTTCACCTTGAGCAGCTTCGCCAGCTCCTTGGGCCGCACCGATTCCGCGTCGGCGGAGGCGAACCAGGTGAGAATCGAGCTGCTGAAATCGGACATTAGTCATCCCTGAGCGGGGGGCGTTTCGCCATTCGACACACCCGCCGTCACAACTCCCTTGAACAGTTTCCGGTCGAGCCGCGGCTGGAACATCGTCCAGTGCGAGCCGCTGTTGGGGTCGCTGGCGATCGCCTGGCTGAACTCGAAGATCTTGGCGTCGAGGTTGTCGATGAGGTGCAAGGCGATCGCGACGGCCGTCATCGGCAGCCGCGGGCTGCCGAATTCGTAGCTGCCGTGGTGGCTGAGAATCAGATGCTTGAGCTGCAACTGCAACTCGGTGGGAAACCGCTCGCCGCGGAGTTGTTCGGTCTGGCGGATCTTGTCGGACAGCATCTCGACGCCGATCACCAGATGGCCGAGGAGCTGCCCCTCGTCGGTGTAGACGAAGCCCGAGTCGCACGACAGTTCGCGGAGCTTCCCGATGTCGTGCAGAAACACGCCGGCGAGCAGCAGGTCGCGGTCGAGCAGCGGGTAGACTTCGCACACCTTGTTCGCCAGCCGCGACAGCGTGACGATGTGCTCCAGCAAGCCGCCGCGATGTGCGTGATGCGCCTTCACCCCCGCGGGCATCTCGCACAGCAGCTTCACCAGCGGCTCGTCGGTCAGGAAGCAGGTCAGCAACTGTTTCAGCACCGGTTGCTGCACGCTGTCGATCACGGCCGTCAGTTCGGCCAGCAATTCCGCCGAGTTCTGAGCGGGCCCAGGCTCAAACTCCGCCGGGTCGAGGCCGTCGGCGGGGACCGGCGTGATGTGCGACAGGATCATCTGCAAAGTGCCCTGATACACCTGCACTTTGCCGCGGATTTTCGCGTATCCGCCGCTCTGGATGGCGTCGCACGAGGTTTCGGTGACGTTCCACATCCGGGCGTTGATGACGCCGGTCTTGTCGCGGAGATCGGTCGACAGATACAGCGCCGCATTGCGGTTGGCCCGCAGTTGCCGGTCGGCGACGTAATAGGTTTCCTCGACGAGGTCGCCATCCTTGAGTTCGGTGATGTACCGCCGGGCCATGCTGCTCGCTGCCTTGGATGCGTGTTTGCGTCTTGCGTAGGGTGGGCCGAGTCCGCGAGTCCCACCACGTCGATGGTGAAAATGCTGGTGGGACTCGAAGACTCGGCCCACCCTACATCTACACCGCTGGTTGTCGTGCGGGCCGCGATTGTAGGGCGGTGCGTGCGAAGCCGAAAGGGACTGGATGCATGATAGTTCTGGTCCGTCGCACGCGGTACACTCGCCGCGGGGAGGGGCCGTTCATGGTGATGTCGTTGCTACGGCAGTTGAGTCCATTGTCCAATCCGGCGGAACAGCGCCGCGTGCTGGAGCGGCTGCCCCCTGACGCCATGCCCGCATTCGCCGACATGGTCGGCCGTTGCGGCCACGAGATCCTGACGGCGGCCGAACCGCAGGTGTTGCAGGTCAACGTCGGGAAAGTCTGCAATCAGACGTGCCGACATTGCCACGTTGACGCCGGTCCCGACCGCCGCGAGAGCATGTCCCGCGAGACGGCGGACCTCTGCCTCGACGTGCTGCGGCGGACGAACATCGGCACGCTCGACATCACCGGCGGGGCGCCGGAGCTGAATCCGCACTTCCGGTATCTCGTCGAAGAAGCCACAGTCCTGGGGCGGCACGTGATCGACCGCTGCAACCTCACGATACTGCTCGCGCCGGGGTACGAAGATCTGCCGGAGTTCCTCGCCCGGCACCGCGTGGAAATCGTCGCGTCGCTGCCGTGCTATCTGGAAGCGAACACCGACAAACAACGCGGTGACGGCGTGTTTCAGAAATCCATCACGGCGCTGCAGCGGTTGAACGAGTTGGGATATGGCCGCAATCGCAGTGTAGGGTGGGACGAGTCTTCGAGTCCCACCACGTCGGTGGAGCCCGCGCTGGTGGGACTCGAAGACTCGGCCCACCCTACGAACAACCTGACGTTGTCGCTGGTTTACAATCCGGTCGGGCCGTCGTTGCCGCCGCCGCAGGAGTCGCTGGAGGCGGCGTATCGTCGCGAGCTGGGCAGCCGCTACGGCGTGGAATTCACGCGGCTGTACACGATCACCAATTTGCCGATCAGCCGGTTTCTGGACGATCTGTTGTCGCAGGGCCGGTTGGAAGAGTATGTGACGAAGCTCGTGCAGAGCTTCAACCCGGCGACGCTCGACGGCCTGATGTGCCGGACGACGATCTCCGTCGATTGGACCGGCCGGTTGTACGACTGCGACTTCAACCAGATGCTCGACTTGCCGGTGTCGGACACAGTCCCGCGGCACATTCGCGACTTCGATGTGACCCGGTTCGCGGGCCGGCCGATCGTCACGGGGCGGCATTGCTACGGCTGCACGGCGGGCGCGGGATCGAGTTGTCAGGGACGGATCGTCGAATCGGCGTGACGGAGCGCGAAATGGGCATAGTGATCGGCATCGACGAAGCGGGGCTGGGGCCAAATCTGGGGCCGTTCGTTGTCACCGCGATCGCGTGGGAGGTGCCGGGGCCTCCGTCGGCGTTCGATCTGGCGGCGGCGCTGTCGGAACTGGTGACGGACGACCCTGCGCTGGACGACGGCCGGCTGGTGATCGCCGATTCCAAATTGCTGTTCGTGCCCCGCCGCTGCCTGGGCATCCCCGAACGGAGCGTGCTGGCCTTGCTGGGAAGTTGGCGCGACGCACCCCGCTCATTGCGGCAACTCGATGCCCGGCTGCAACCGGACGGCCTGCGGGCGGACGATCCGCCGTGGCTGTTCGGCCGCGATCTCGCCGTGCCGTGCGATGTCGAGTGTGCCGCGGTGGACATCGCCGCGGCCCGGTTGCGCGGGCATACCGCCGTTCGCGTGAAGCACGTGGAATGCCGGATCGTGCAGCCGGCGGAGTTCAACCGGCGGCTGCGGTCGGGCAACAAGGCGGCGGTGACGTCGGGCTGCCATCTGGAAGTGCTGCTGGCGGCGTGCAAGGCGTGCGGCGATGACGACGTGCTGGTCCTGAGCGACAAGCACGGCGGTCGCAACGCCTATGGCGCTATGTTGTCCGCGGCGTGGGACGGAGCGTGGATCGACATCCTCGCCGAGGGTGCGTTGCTCAGTGCGTACCGCGTGGGCCGGGTGGAATGCCGATTCGAGCCGCGGGCGGAGCGGCATCTCCCCGTGGCGATGGCGTCGATGATTTCCAAGTACGTCCGCGAAGTCCACATGCGGCTGTTCAACCGATTCTGGGCCGATCACATCCCGGACCTGCGGCCGACGCAGGGCTATCCCGACGACGCTCGCCGGTTCGCCGCCGACATCGCCGCCTGCCAGACGCGGCTCGGCATTTCACACGATCAGTTGTGGCGGATGAAGTGAGCGTGCGCGGCTTCTGAGACGCGGTTTCAAAACCGCATGGTTTTTACGCCGAAGGCGTAGTATCGCACAGCCCAGGGTCGCGAGTCTTCGAGCGCACCCTGGGTGGCGATCAATGACGAACCCAATACCCTGAAAGGGTTTCATCGGGATTTGACGCCACCGATGATGCGACCCTTTCAGGGTCGACGCGCTTCGGATGCCATGTCCCCAGGGTGCGCTCGCAGACTCGCGACCCTGGGCTGTGTGATTGAACGCCTGCGGCGTAATTGACCTCCGAGTCAATGTTCCGCCACCAACGGCAACAACCAGGATCGGGTGTTGAAACCACTTCCAAGCCGGTCCGCGACAATCGTCACAATCGCGGCGTCTGTTAAGATCGGTCATGTTTCCGATTCGGCACACGCCCGTCCGTTGAAACGGTCGGTCACCAACGGGATTCCGACACAGATTACGGGGAGACGCCGCTGCGTGCGGTGGCGCGAGCGCACTCATCGAGATCGCCTGGTCCGGTCTTCAGACCAAAATGCCTTCAGGAATCCGCTATGCCGACCGTTCTGGTGGTGGACGACACGCGCTTCAGTCGCGGGCGGATCGTGGCGGCCCTGAAATCGCTCCCCGTGCAGATCGTGGAGGCGGCGGACGGACTGGAAGCCCTGGAGCAATACGCCGTCTGTCAGCCCGACGTGGTGATCTCGGATTTGTTGATGCCCCGGATGACGGGCCTGGAACTCGTGACGGAACTGCATGCGCGCGGCAGCGCGACGCCGGTCATCATCGTGTCGGCGGATATCCAGGCCACTTCGCAAGCCGCGTGCCGCGGGCAGGGGGTCTGGGCGTTTGTGAACAAGCCGTTTTCCGCGGAGGAACTCCGCGCCACGGTCATTGCGGCGCTCGACAGCGTTTGCGCACCCGGCCCCTGCGTTTCCTAATTCTGCGAGTCAGAGAGTCCCATGACGAATGACTTCCCGACACCGGACAGCGACGTGATCGACGCCTTGACCGAACTGGTCAACATCGGCGTCGGCCGCGCGGCCGCCGCATTGAGCGAACTGATCGGCGAACGGATCGAGTTAAGCGTTCCCCACGTGCGCTTGGGCGTGGGGGATGCGGAATTGTCCGCGGGTGCGGCCGGATCGGACGCGCCGGCCACCGTCGTCACACAGGATTTCCGCGGTCGCATTTCCGGCCGGGCGGGCCTGGCGTTCCCCCAGCCGAGCGCGCTGAAGCTGGGCGGCCTGCTCACCGGCGGCCACCTCGAATGCACCGAGTTGGACGCCGAACTGAGCGGCATTCTGCTCGAAGTCGGCAACATTGTGCTCAACGGCCTGTTGGGTTCGTTCTCCAACGTCACCGGGGATGATCTCGAATATTCGCTGCCCGCGTTGTTCGACGATCAGCCCGCGCAGGCGCGGGTCATGCTGGCGACCGAGGCCGAGACGGAGGTGCTGATCGCCGACGTCGAATTCGGAGTGCGGCACAGCGAGATCAGCGGGACGATTTCCATCGTGTTTTCCGGAGGCTGCGTGCGAACCTTGCTGTCAGAAGTGCTTCAGACCGCGTGAACCAAAAGTGTCCCGGACGCTTCGAGCGTCCGGGACACTGGGCGGTTTTTGAGAGATCGGCCACGGGGATGACGACGACGGAATACGGATCGGCGTGCCAGCTCGATTACACGCAGCATCAAATGCTGGATTCCGTGCCGGTCGGCGTTTGCCTGTTGGCTTCCGATTGGACGGTGCTGGCCTGGAACCGCACGCTGGCCGAATGGACCGGTTTGCCGCGGATGAACGTCATCAGCCGCAATCTGACCGACCTGTTTCCCGGACTGCTCGCGGCCCGCTATTTTCAACGGCTGGACGCCGTCTTTACGACCGGCGCGCCGGCCGTGTTTTCGGCGGCTTTGCACCATCACTTCCTGCCGGTCCGGCTGCACAACGACGACAAACTGATGGTCCAGGAAACGTCGATCCGCCGGATCTCGAATTCGCCCCCCCAGGCGCTCGTGACGATTCAGGACGTCTCGCTGGCGTCGCGGCAACTCGAATGTCTGCGGCACGATCGCAAAGAGCTGCTGGGAACGAAGCGAAAGCTCGAACTCGCCAACGAGTCGCTGCAGCACGGCTTCGAAGACACCTCGGCCAAGAACCGGCAACTGCAGGTGGAAATCCTCGAACGGACCCGCATGGAAGCCGAACTCCGCCGGCAGACCAACGGCCTCATCGCGGCCAAGACGCGCGAAGCGCAGCACACCCAGCGGCTGGAGCAGCTCGTCCGCGACCTCACGGCCGCCCGCCAGCAGGCGGAGGCCGCCACGCAGGCCAAGACCGAATTCCTGGCCAACATGAGCCACGAAATCCGCACGCCGATGACCGCCATTCTGGGCTACGTCGACCTGCTGCAAGAGCCCGAATTCACCGCCGAGCAGAAGCAGCACGCGATTGAGACCGTCCACCGCAACGGCGAGCATCTGCTGGCGATCATCAACGACGTGCTCGACATCTCCAAGATCGAAGCCGGCAAGATGACGCTCGAGCGCGTCCCCACAGCCCCGCGCGAAATCATTCAGGACGTCGTCGAGCTGATGTCCGTCCGGGCGCGGCAACAGGGCCTGGACCTCAAGATCGACTGCCTCGAGCCGGTCCCGCAAACGGTCGAAACCGATCCCACGCGGCTGCGGCAGATTCTCGTCAATCTGGTCGGCAACGCCATCAAGTTCACCAAAGCCGGGTCGGTGAAGATCTCCGTGCAGTGGTCCAACCGCAGCAGCACCGCCGGAATTCTGCAGATCGCGGTGACCGATACCGGCATCGGCATCGACGAAGAACAACTGAAAACGCTCTTCCGACCCTTCACACAGGCCGATTCCCGCATGACGCGGCAGTTCGGCGGCACGGGGCTGGGGCTGGCGATTTCCCGCCGTCTGGCGGTGATGATGGGGGGCGACCTGACGGTCGAAACCCGCCCCGGGCTGGGCAGCACCTTCCGCGTCGCCGTCGCGTGCGATCGGGGTCTCGATGACAAGCTCGTCGCCAAAACCGACGACCGACTGTCGACCCGGACCGACAAGCCGCTGAACTCGCTGGAGAACGTGCGGATTCTCATCGTCGACGACGCGCCGGACAATCAAAAGCTGCTGTCGTTCCACCTGCGAAAATCCGGAGCGCAGTTCGACGTTGCCGAGAACGGCCAGATCGCCTTGGACAAGCTGTCCCATTCCCGCACGACGACGCCGTTCGATGTCGTCCTGATGGACATGCAGATGCCGGTCCTCGACGGCTACACGGCCACGCGCAGGCTCCGCGAGCTGGCGGATGACACCCCCGTGATCGCCATCACGGCCCACGCGATGATCGGCGACCGCGAAAAATGCCTGGCCGCCGGCTGCAACGATTACCTCACCAAACCCATCGACCGCGAAAAGCTGCTGAACGTCATCGCTAGGTGGGCGGGACACGCCGTTGCGACGAAGGCGTGAGAGGCAGCGTCCCGCTTGGTCCCCCCGCCCCCGTCTTCGGGGGAGAGGGTTAGGGTGAGGGGGCGAACGCTCCGCAGGGCGCTGACCGCCAGAAACATTAGCCCGAAGCGTAAGCGAGGACGAGCGCTCGCCCTCGCTCACGCTTCGGGTTGGTGTTGGACATGGCGGCGAGCGCTCGCCCCCTCACCCCAACCCTCTCCCCCGAAGCGGGGGCGAGGGGGCCAGAACGTGGCGTCGAGATTGACGCCGCCGGCATCGCCGGGTGTGATGAGCGCTGAGTTCGCACCGCACCCGGAGACCGCCGCCCATGAACCTGCGACCGTGGATCGCCCGCGGGCTGACCGTGCTCATCGGCAGCGCAGGACTGGCGGCGGTCGCGGCGCTACTGGCCGGACTGTTGCAGTCGGGGGGCGACAAAGATGCGGCGACCGCGGTGCGCGGCGTGTTGTGGGTGGCGCTCGTCGTTGTCGGACTGACCGTGGTCGTGCAGGTCGGGCTGGTGTCGCTCGACCTCTTGCAGAAGCCGCCGCCCGATGGTCGTCCGCCGCGCGAGCCGGGACTCTGACGGAAGAGCGTCGCCGATGCCCATCAAGTTCCGCTGCAGTTACTGCCGCCAGTTTCTCGGCATCTCCCGCAACCGGGCCGGCGAGGTCTTCGACTGTCCCACGTGCGGCCGGAGCATTCGCGTTCCCGGCCTCGACGGCGTCGTCGCGCCGCTGCCCGAACTGGAGCTGAACTCGGCCGACGCGCATCTGGCCCGGGCGTTGGACGAACTGGCGGCATTGGCGAACGGCAACCCCATTCCACAACCGGTGGCGGCAGCCGTCGCGGATGCCGAAGCCGAAGCGCAGATTCCGCAGCCGTTGCCGGAACCCGAACCGATGGAGTTGCCGCTGCCGGCGATGGTGACGCCCATTTCGCCGCCGGGACTCGCGATTTCGTCCGCATCGGAGCCGGCGGCGATGGCGTCGCTCGCGGACCTGTTGCCGCTCGCGGAGACCGTCCCGTCGCCTACTGTCTTGCCGCCGGTTCCAACCGGCCTGCCGCTCTCGCGCGGTCTGATGGCGATTGTGCTGCTCGCGCCGACCGTGGCGTTGCTGGCCGGCTTGCAAGTGGGTTGGTGGCTCGGTCGCGCGGGCAC
>JAWXBB010000520.1:0-3443 GCA_034439795.1 Planctomycetaceae bacterium
TGTTCCCCCCAGCGGATCATCGGCGTCACAGTGATCTTCATCGGCGCTTTGCTCTCCTCGAGGAACTTCAAGTAGTCCTGGACTACACCCTTCATACCACCCACAGGGGCGCGGTTGATGTACGCGGTGCATTGGGCATCGGTCTTCTCCTCTCTGAATATCTTGTAGAGATAGTAGTCGTAGGGTTCGTCGAGCGATCCGCGACGCACCTCCCTCAATCCGGGACGGGCATCAAGTACGGCTTTTCGTGCTGCCGGTCGCGACGTAGGGATGGCACTCTCAATCGTGCGGAGGCTCTTTACTGCATCGTCGGCGGCTTTCATCGCTGAGTCGAAGTTTTGATCCTTGACCAGGGCCTTCAGTCGCGTGTCAAGCATCGCAGGAAGCCCTTCAGCATACGTTTGCACGAGCCGCTCCGTGAAATCGTCCGCGACGCGGTTGGAGGCGATGCTTGCCGCCGCCTGGGTGAAGTCGTATCTCGCGAGCGCGCTATCCACTTCCGCCCGAAGTTGGTCCTCTCGATGAGCTTGTTTGATCGTGGCGATTCTTTGCGACAGCTTTACTGTGAACACACCGGCGTTGGCATTGAGTTCATCGAGGCCGAGCGGAACGTTCTGCCTGAGCTGCTGATACTCGCTTTTAATGCGGTCGAGTTCTGCGAGATCGTCGCTCGAGTCGATCGTCGTCTTGCTCGAGACCATGAACTCCTTCAGTGCGGCTCGACTTTGGGCGACCTGCGCCTCATGGATGTGCTTCTTGCAGTCCTCGGCCCGTTGTCCGTTGGGTAGTTGCTTCACGTATTCTTTGGCTGCGCGTTTGATCGAAGCCGGATCCCCCCCCGCAACCGCTTTGGCTAGCAGGCCGCCCAGCACGCTCTCGCGTCGTTCATCGAATTCTTCCAACTCCTTCGTACCATGCATCTGCGGAAGGAGCACATGCGAGAGGAGACCAGGCCACTTCTCTTGCTGGCACCCGGCAAAAAAAGTGCGCGCCTGCGCAAGATCATCGACCGCCGCCTCGGGGCTTTCGAGGATCACCACATTGTGAAACCACTGTGACCGCCGCCACGCGTATCTCGCCGTGTCAACGCCACCGACCAACAGCGCCACCCAGGAGACCAGGGCCACCACAGCGACGAGGCCAGCTGACCGTTTCACTGTCCGGAGCCGACGGGCAACAGCCGATTTCTTAGGCACGCTCCCCAGGAGTTCGGAGCACCGCTGCTTGACTCGAGTCGCCCCCGGTGGCCAGAGACGGGCAAACCGCGCGCTGTGCCAGTTGGCCTCAATTTCTGCGGTACTGATCTCCTCGAACCTAGACGCCAACCACAACAAGGGCTCGACGAGTCCGAACGGCTGCTGGTCGTCAAGGTTGGGCTGGCAGCCGCCCTCCGGGTCCCGCCGACACCGCCCAAAGGCGCTCGCCGGAAAGACGGCGCAGTTACCGAACTGAATACCCAGCGGTAAATCCACTGCCACTTCCACCTGCTCGACGAGGAAATTACGCACACGATCGACGAGACCTCGGTGGACAGGGCTCGTGCGAAGGTATTCTCGCACCTTCACATTTTCTTCATCGGGCCGGTCGAAGTCGATCGTCGAATGCTGGTCCCACTTTGTGAGCACGACCGCAATGGCTGTGTCAAGATGCGCCTTGCTAGTCTCGTGCAGGCTCCCGAAGAAGTCGGCAACCTTTCTAATTCGGTCAGCAATTACACGCTGCTCGGCAGCGACGACGTTTTCGGGGAGCACCTCCGCCACGACGAGCAGCCCATTGCATTGCTTCAGGTGTCGAAACAGGGCAATGCGTTGTTCGTTGCTTTCGAGATCCTGATTGATGGACTCACCGGCATAGTCGACCATACGAATCTGTGTCATCCCCCGTTCTTCTGAGCCGACAATGAAGTCGATAAGGTAGCGGTCGGGGTCATTAGGCGGTGGAAGTAACCCTCGCGCGAGAGCCTGTGTGGCTCGCGTGATCCACTCGACGCCCTTGCGTTCGGCGACTGAGTCGTCGACGAACGAATCGCTAGCGGCTGATCCTTCGGGGACAGCGACCGGGGGCCATGGGCTTTCCGTCAGGTCCCTCTTGAGCTGTGCCGTCAGCCCATCCGGATGCGGGATGTTGAGCGCAAGCGTGGCCATGTAGCAAGTCTTTCCGGAACTTGTCTGGCCGATCAGGGCAAATCTATACATGGCTGCCGTACCTGGAGGGCGGTTGGACGAATGTCATATCGCGAGCGTGGTCGGTGTTCATCATATTCAGAGGATGAATTAATCTCATCTGCCGGGCGGACAATTGCTACTGCTGTTGCGACTGGCCTTGAGCAAAGGCACGAAAAGTCGCGAGAGGCCACCCAGGGCAAAGAGGGCACCGACAGCCACGACCGTCGCTCCAATCGGCCGACTGACGAACCCGCGAAAGAGTTGCCAGAACGTCTCTTCGACGACAGTGCCCACCGTGCCAATCGCCCCACCGAGGGCCTTACCGCCAACGCGGGCAAGTTTCTCGGTGGCGCCTTTCACAAAGTTACCCGCTTCGTCGAGGTATTCTTCTGGCGTGGCTAACACCATTGCCAGTGCCACGCTACCTAACCAATATTTCCAATTCGGCCGGACGTAGACATCCCAGAACCGCTTCCCACGGTCACCAGATCGCAAGAACAATCCATCGAAATCTTGAAGCGATAGGCCGCCGCCGGAGGGTGTCGGCAACCAGCCCGCCCGCGCTGCCGCGGAGAACTTCACGGCATCGTCTGCAAGGTCCTCATACCGCCCGATCACAAGGAGCGTGTCGGCGCCACCTTCAGCGATGAGCCGGCTTCGCTCGGCGAGATCGGGAATCGATTCGCCAACCGCCTTTGAGCCCCTCGCGAGCACAGCCATCGCCTCCTGGGCCGGACCATCAAGCGAGTCAAGTTGCTTGACGACCGCCGGTGGCAGGCCATCGGCGCAACTCATGAGCAGCTCTCTCAACACGCGAGTACGGTCAGTCACGTCATCAATTTTACCGCCTGTCTTGGCGACGAGTTCGCAGGCGAACTTGCTCGACGCTGAATCCGCCGCGATGTCGTCCAGCTTTGCGATAGGAACATCGTCGGCGACTTTGGCGATCTTCCGCAATGTCTGGGCCATATCGATGGCACAGGCATTCTGGGAGATGAGTGCCATCGCTATTCCGGTGCCGATGGCGACAATCACCGCGGCCGTATGCGTACGGGCTTTGTCCGTTGTCCGCGCGTCGATTGTTGCGTCCGCGTCTATCGGCCTTCGCAATGCTTTGTCAGTGCTACCCCCGTTTGCCGGCATCATTCGCTCCTGGTTTGTTTCCGAATCCGGACCGCCTGCCCGCGGGCATCGCGGATATTGTTCAGTCAGTGAGCCGCCGTTGCCGGTAAAAGTCGTTCGAGGCTGCCGTCGCCTATCGCAAGCCACCAGGCAGAA
>JAWXBB010000521.1:0-3854 GCA_034439795.1 Planctomycetaceae bacterium
AGGTCGCCGTCGAAGGCCCCGGACTGCGGTACAAGGGCCGCACCGCGAAGTACGTCACCAGCGTCGCCAACGACGGCACCGTGGCCAACAACAACGTCCGCGTGACGCAGCACATTCCCGACGGCTTCCAGTTCGTCTCCGCCGACCGCGGCGGCAAGTTCGATGCGGACCAGAAGACCGTTCACTGGTTCCTCGGCCGCATGGAAGGGAGCCAGACGTCGCAGGTGAGCTGCGAACTGGTCGCCAACGCGCTGGGCGACTTCGGCCATCAGGTCGTCGTGCTCTCCGACGCCGGCGTCCGCGCGGAGGCCAAAGCCGCGACCACGGTGAAGGGGACGGCGTCGCTCGGCACCGAGATCGTCGATCTCAACGATCCCGTCGAAATCGGAGCCGAAACGGCGTGGGAAGTCCGCGTCCGCAACGACGGCTCCAAGGCCGCCACGAACATCGCTTTGATCTGCGACCTCCCCGAAGGGGTGGAACTGCTGACCGCCCGCGGCCCGACGCAGGCCATCGCGGAAGGCAAGACCGTCACCTTCAAGTCGCTGTCGCAACTCGCACCGGGCCAGCAGGCGATCTTCCGCGTGCAGGTGAAGGGGACCGTCGAAGGAACCCAGCGCCTGCGGGCGAAGGTGACCAGCGATTCGCTCGACGAGCCGCTGCTCATGGAAGAGGCGACGAAGTTCTACGCAGACACCAAGTAACCGCGAACTCCGTCTTCGATACGAACGCAATCCGCAGCCGGGTCATCTCTCAAGAGGTGACCCGGCTGCGGTCATTTAAGTTTTGTCCCCTCGCCCGCCGCTTCGGTGGGAGAGGGTTAGGGTGAGGGTGCCTTTTGTCTTCTCTTGCTGCTCAGTAAGCGAAATCAAAAGCGAAAGACACCCTCACCCCGGCCCTCTCCCAGCGAAGCGCCGGGAGAGGGAGTGAAAGACGACGCTTATTCGCATCTTTGAGAATCAAAACGCATCTCAAAGACCGTGGATTACTGACTTTGGGAAATTGCCACTTCTCTGATTGTCCCAATTGCGAATAGAGCGATACTGACCACAGATGCCTGCGAACCGTCACGGTGGCAGGCCGCCACGCTCCCTCAAAGGTTCCCACCAGAATCGAGGGGTGAATTCATGGTCTCCGCTCTGCTCGCTTCAGACCGGCTGCGTCCGACACGCCGGAAATCATCCGCGAAACTCGCCGCGATCCGTCCGGCATCGCCGATTCGCACGCTGGCTCCGGTCCAGAAAACGTCGCCCCGCAAGCCGGCGGCCACGAAGGCTCCGCCGCCGTTGCCGGGCGTGCCGTCCGCGACGGACATCGAGTACATCCACTCCGTCGAGTTCGAGCAGCCGTCCGCCGCGGCGAAGATTCTGGCTCCAGCTCCGGTTGCCGACCGGCTCGCCGAGGTCATCGTGCCCCCGGCCGATACGCCGCCGTATCTGGCCCGGTTGTACTCCGTTCCCCTGTTGACCAAAGAGCAGGAGTTCCATCTGTTCCGGCAGATGAACTATCTGAAGTTCCGCGCTCAGCGACTGTTGTCACAGCCGCGCGTCACCGCTGCGATGCAACGACGGGCCGCCGATGCTCTCGCCGCCGCGCACCGCTTGCGGAACGACATCGTCGAGGCCAACCTGCGGCTCGTCGTGTCGATCGCCAAGACGCTGACCGACGCCGCGAACCCGCTGGAAGATCTCATCAGCGAGGGGAACGTCCCGTTGATGCGGGCGGTGGAGATCTTCGACTTCACCCGCGGCCTGCGGTTCAGCACCTACGCCACCTGGGCGGTCCGGCACCGACTGTACCGCTGCGCTCCGCGCAACCGCCGCTATGCCCGCCAGTTCGTCGCCGGGACGGAAACCCCATTCGCCACCGTCCCCGACGCCCGTCCGCTGGACGCCGCCCCCGCCGACCGTGGGCCGTTGCGGTCCACGATCACCCGCTGGCTGGACCAGTTGCCGGACCGCGAACGGCAGATCGTCGAGGCCCGCTTTGGCCTCGGCAACGATTCGCAACCCGCCAAATTCCGCGAAATCGCCGCCGACCTCGGCATCAGCACCGAACGCGCCCGCCAACTGCTGCTCCGCGCGGTCGACAAGCTCCGCGACACCTCCCGCGCGACGGGAGTCGAGATGGCGGACCTCGTGGCGGCAACGTGAGGCGGACGTTCGCTGAGTCGATCACTTTGCCCAATTGATACGGCGAGCAGACCGTCGCTGTACCTACTTCACCTCAATGCGGACCTTGACCCCGATGGCGTCGGCCATCCGCGACAAGGTGGCCAGCGTGGGATTCGTCTGGCCGCTTTCCAGACGGGAATAGTTCCCGGCATCCATGTTCAGCCGGCCGGCGACGTCCGTCGCAGACAGGCCGCGGCTGAGTCGCGACGCGCGCAAAGCGGCGATGATCTGCGGCAGATCGACAGCTTGCAGTTGTTTCAGCAGAGCCTTGCCGCGGGCCTTGATCGGCGATTCCTGCGCCTCGACCTCCTGGGAAGCCTGGCGGAAATGCCTCTGCTGCTCGGTCGTCAGCGGACCGGTAATTCGCCGGCGAATCTTTCTGCCCGGCATGTTAATCCTCCACAACGAAGGCAGTGATCGGATAGAGCGTCACGTCATCGAGCCACTCGAACACCACGGCGATGACCCGTCCGTCGCAAGCGAAACCGAAGACCAGCGGGCGTCCCGTGGCATCGCTTTCATCCACATCCGACAGTGGGTTCTCGAGGGCGTGTTCGACGTCCTCGATGGTCAGGCCGTGCTGTGCGACGTGTTCGACGTTGCTGTCCTCCGGCTGGTCGGCGTCTTCTGGAAAGACCCAGCGGACATCGAACCACGTCATCAGCGTTCCCTCCCGACTCGCCCCCATTTGTTTTATACGACATTTGTCGTTTAAGACAATATGGAAAGCGGGCGATTCCTGCAAATCGGTGCCTCCGCATCGCCGGGCGTCGTCTTTTCTTCCGGTGAGGGACTTCCGCCCCACACTCGCAAATTGCGGGAGGCCACCGCAGGCGGCTCTTTCAGCCAAGCGGCCCGCTTCGAGGGGGGCGAAGGTTCTCACTCGCCACAAAAAAACAGCCGCCCGTGGAGACCACGGGCGGCTGAGAAGCTGCGTCAAGCGAGGCCGGCGGGGTTCGAACCCGTAACCTCCGGATCGACAGTCCGGTGCTCTAACCAATTGAGCTACGGCCCCGTACCGTGCGGTCCGGGTGGGACGCGGCAGACATCGCGATTGTAACTATCGACCGGGCGCTGGTCCAGCGTCGAACCATTTCCCGCGTTCAGAATCCGCGCGGCGGAGGGGGAAACGCGGCAAGCCGCCATCCGGCTGCCTTGCAATTGAGCAGCTCCCGCCACATCATCTAGCAACGACTGGAGCCGCTGGCGGGAATTGTAAGAATTGCCCGTAAAAGAGGCCCGTTTCAGCGGCTCACCCCCTCCGGTACGTCGATTGCTGGCTAACGTCGCCAACGGTTTCTTGGCGCTCAAACCAATCTCTCCGAGGAAAGCTGGATCCATGAGTGGCAGTGCTGCGCGTCTCAATGCTATCAAGGCGGTGACCTCCTACATGCCGTCCGCGGCTCCGTTGAACTTTGCCGAAACTCCCGCCGGGGAAATCTACGGCTGCAACGTCTTCAGCCTGAAGGTGATGAAGGATCGGCTCCCCAAGAACGTCTACAAATCGGTGCTCAAGACCGTCGAAGCGGGCGAACCGCTCGACGCCACGGTCGCCGACACCGTCGCGGCGGCGATGAAGGACTGGGCCATCGAGAAGGGGGCCACGCACTACGCGCACGTCTTCTATCCGCTGACCGGGATCACGGCCGAAAAGCACGACAGCTTCCTGTCGCCCGACGG
>JAWXBB010000522.1:0-6412 GCA_034439795.1 Planctomycetaceae bacterium
ATTGTGAGCTTGCGGACGGTCTCCAGCGGCAACGCCGTCGGGGCGATGTCCCCCTGCTCGACGGCGTCCAGCAGCGCGAGCGCCCACGGCTTGCGGCTGACGAGCAGCGTCTGCGCGACGGCCCGCACGTCCTCGGTCCACTGCTTGTACTGCGACAGCACGGCCGCGGGGATGCGGTCGTCGTTGTACGCCGGCAGCGCGGTCAGCACGGCGACGCGAACGGCGTCGTCGCCGGTCTTCGCCAGCACGTCCAGCAGCGCGGCCGCCGCGGCGTCGGTCTTCACTTCGCCGAACAGCGTGGCGTACTCGACCCGCTTGTTGCTCGGAGCCTTCTCGTCGGCGAGGACTTTGAGCGCGTCGGCGATCGCGGCGGCGTCACCCTGCCGGATCTTGAGCGACAGCGATCCGCCACCGGACGCTGCGAGCGCCTGCACCAGTTCGGGCGGGACGTTGGTGAGCGAGCGGCCCTGGAACGCCTCTTCAAAGCCGCGCATCAGGGCCGCGGTGGTCTCCTTCGTCGGGGACTGCTTGAGCAATTGCGCACACACCGCGAGATCGGCCCGCTGCCCCGTCGCCGCAAACCGTCTCATCAAGCGCGGCAGAATTTCCTTCTCGACGAGCGGCTCGCCCCACAGTTTCTCGTCCTGAAACAGCGCCAGCACGCCCTCGCGCGCCGGTTGCACGTTGGCCTCCAACGCCCACCAGACGAGCAGCGGGAAGCGCGGGTCGTCGATGAACTCTGAGCGGTGCAGCAAGTTGCCGATGATGGGCAACGCTTGTTCGGACGGCAGTCGTTTCGCGGAACAGGCGAGTTGGCAGAGGACTGCTGCCTCGGGTTCAACGCTCACACGTTGGAGAAACACTGCCAGGACTTCATCAGTCAACCGACCGTCGTCCGCGGCAAGACGAATGAGCCACTCGCGGACGGTTGCGTGATTTGAGTCGAGATCACGCGGCAACCAATGATCCGGAATTCCGCTCGTCACATGCATTGCCCAGAAATGGCTTGCCGGCGGGCCTTTGCCAGCGCGGAATTGCATTCGTCGAAGCACGAAGTCGCTAACTGTTGCATCATCAGGACGTTGTTTGAGCGACGGGTCCAATGCTTCTTCGCGACGATCAGCGAACAGCTTCACTGCCATTAGGCGATGCCAGCGGTTGCTGTGCTGCAAAAGGTTGTAAAGAGTATTTGGCGGCAAAGTCGACAAGTCGGCAGTCGGCGTAATCCGAGGATCGAATCCAACGTATTGGATGTTCGGATCGCGATACGATTCGCGTGGCTTCTTGCCCCGAATCCGATAAATCCGCCCGCGTTCGCGGTCCATCCCCCCCTGGTAGTTCGCGGTGTGGGCGAGTTGCCCGTCGTACCAGTCGGCGATGTACACGTTGCCGTCGGGGCCGTCTTTGATGTCGACCGGGCGGAACCAGGTGTCGGCGGAGTCGATGGCGAAGCCGACGTCGCGGGTCTTGAACGTGCTGCCGACCGGAATCCGCTCGCTCAGCACCACGTGGCTGTTGATCGGGTTCACTCCGAAGATCACGCCGTCGTACTTCGGCGGCAATGCGTCTCCCTCGTAAATGAGAAAATTGTGCGTGAACCGGGCGTACTGCCCGTGCTCCATTTCGCGGAAGTAGCCGAAGGCGTACGGATTGGACAGCGGGCCGTGCTTGCCGAAGCCCTTTTGCAGATACGCCCCCTGCATGTAGTGAAAGCCGCGGGTGTTGCCGCCGTTGTGGCCGGAGAAGATGCGGCCGGCGGAGTCGATCTCGACGCTGAAGGCGTTGCCCCCCCCTTCGGAGAAGATTTCGTACTTCCGCTGTTCGGGGTGATACCGCCAGATGTTCTGCCCCTGCGACGCGATCGCCGTCTTGTCGCCGGGCCGCTTCACCATGCCGCTGACCGTGCTCCCCTGCGCGGCGTACAGCCAGCCGTCCGGTCCCCAGCGGAGGCTGTTGGTGACCGAGTGCGTGTCCTCGATGCCGAAGCCTTCGAGCAGCACCTCGGGGTCGCCGTCGGGCACGTCGTCGCGGTTCTTGTCGGGATAGAACAAGAGGTACGGCGGGTTCAGCACGAACACGCCGCCGCGGCCCTGGGCGAACGAGGTGGCGATGTTGAGGCCGTCGACGAACGTCTTGTGCGCGTCGAACCGGCCGTCGCCGTCGGTGTCTTCGTGGATTGTGATCTTGTCGGCCCCCTTCACGCCGTGCGGCGGCGGCAGGGGGACTTTGTCGTACACGGCCCGCCACCACTGGTCCTTGCTGAGCAGCTTGAGGCCCGCCGGCTCGGGGTATTGCAGGTAGTTCAGCACCCACATCCGGCCGCGCTCGTCGAAGTTGAAGAACACCGGCTGCGAGATCGTCGGCTCGGACAACACGAGTTCCACGACCAGATCGTCGGGAATCTTGAACAGGTCCAACGACTGCTGCGGCGTGAGGGGCTTGTCCTGCGCCTGGCGACGGATGACCGTCGCGAAGGGACTCATTTTCGGCGCGGGTCCGACTTTGGAGAAGGCGGCTAAGCCGGCAAGCGGCTGAGAGGCCCAGTTCGGATCGTCGCCGAGATTAAACTGCCAAACGCCCTGTAGCGAGATCGCCTCGTTGCCCCCCAGCACCGCGGGGGCGATTCCCTTGAACCCCGCGTTGCCGTCGTGATCGTAGACGCGGATGGCGACCAGATTCGGGCCGTCGGTCTTGACGATGTCCGGCGGAATGACGTACCGATGCTGATTCCCCAACAAACCGCTCTCGTACTCCGGCGGAAACTTCCCGCTGACACCGATCTTCACGCCGTTGAAAAACGTCTCGCAGGCGTTGTCCACTTTTTCGACGTACAAATACAAACTGCGCTTCTTCCAATCCGCCGGCAGGGTGACGTTACAGCGATACCACGCGAAGCCGTCGTAGTCCTTGAGCGCGGGGTGGAGGTCGTTCCAGGTGCCGGGAACTTGGAGGGCTGAGGGCTGAGAGCTAAGGGCTGAGGGCCGGGCAGAAGAGGCTTCGCTGACTTGCTGGCCCTTAGCCCTTGGCCCTCGACCCTCAGCCAGCCACTCCAGCGCGTTCTTCAGCAGCGTGCGGAACTCCGGGCGCGGGAAATCGTCCGCGTGGCCCAGCGAGGTGTAGAACGAACGGCCGCCGTCGCTGCGGGTGAACGTCCACGCGGCCGGCTCGTGTTGCGTGACGCCCTCCACCTTGCCGCGGAGGAGCTCCGTCGCGCCGGGTTTCAAGGGGGATGTCTGATACAGCCCGCCGTTGCCGGGGAACTCCGCGGTCGAAATGCCCTTCAGGACCGGATGGTCCTTCGCCTCCGGCAGCGGCCAGACGGCCGACTTCTTGTCGTGCCCGTGATGATTGGAGTAGCTGCCGCCGAAGACCACCGCGTCGATGTCCGGCCAGTCGGCCAATCCCTCCGGTGCCTTCTGGTTCCGCAGATGGAACGCATGGCTCGCCGTCCGGATGCCGATCACCGGCTTCCCCGCCGCGACGGAATCCTTCAGCAGCTTGATCTGCTCGGGAGGCAACGGCCGGCGACGCGCGCTGATAAACAGCACGTCGGCGTCGTTCACGACCTCCAACCCCGGAAACCGGTCCTTCGACTTCTCATCGAGGAACACCAGCGACACGCGGTAGTCCTTGCCGAGTTCCTCCGCGGCGAACTTGGGGAGCGTGGTCGCGGTGTGATACTCCTCTTCGCCGAGCAGCATCGCGACGTGCGGGCGCTTGTCGTCGGGGAAGCGGTACTCTTTGCCATCCAGAAAATCGCCGCTCGTGAACGTCGGGCACCAGTGCTTCTCGATGTGCTCGACGACGAGATCGGTCCCGGTGAAGTGGCTGACGAACGGCTTCATCGCCGGGTTGTACATCGTGTCGGTCAGATCCCGGCACAACGCGACGTTCATTCCCTGATAGACCATCTGCCGGATCGAGAACGGCCGGCCGAGGACGCACATGTTGGTGGACACCCATCACGATCAGGTTCTTGACACCGCGCTGCTGCATCAGGTAGTACGCTTCGGCGGAATCGGTGATGGCGTCGCCGTCCTTGATCTCCAGCGTGGCGATCTGCCGGGTCCACGGATACGGGTCGCCCGGCTTCCAGGTTCGTTCGCAGTCGCAGCCGCCGTCCGAGTCGTCGATCGGAAGCGCGATCTCGCGGTCCTTGTCGAGATGGCACCAGCGTTCCAGCGGTCGCCTGGTCTCGACCGCCGGGGCCTGCATCGCCAGCTTGCGGCCGGGGTGATCCTTGTAGAACTCCATCGTGTTGCTGGGGCAGTGAATGATGAGCACCCCCTGCGACCGCGCGGCCTTCAGCACCGCGTTCATCCGCGGGGCCATCTGCCCGACCCGCGTCGCCGCATTCGGGCAGGTGTGCGTGTCCCACATGTCGCAGACGACGATCGCCGTCTCGTTTGGGTTCCACTCCTTCGTCGCGGTGACGGCGTGATACCGCCCGGACTGCGGAGCGGCCTCCGTCCGCGACCGCAGATGCAATTTCAGCGGCTCGGCACCGACGCCATCGGCGAGCGCGACCACGAGACCCAGCGCGAACAGGGGGAGACACCGCATCATCATTCTCCGTCGTGACGAATTGCCATCGACGTAGTCTGATGGGTCAGGCGGGCAATTGCCAGCGCGACGGAAGCCCAGGGATTGCTATCCCTGGGCTTCTTGGCGCGATTTCCACCAGCGCACGCCCCACCAGATGGCGATGCACAGCAGCGACCCGGTGAACGCGGCGATGAGGTCCTGAAACGTCACCTGCAATTCGCCGAGGCCGAGGTCGATGTGCAGCATCCAGAACAACAGGTTCCCGACCAGCGCCCCGACCATGCCGACGGCGAGATTGATCCACCGTCCGAACCCGGTCTTGGAAAACGTCGCCACCCGCCCGGCGAGCGATCCGGCGAACCCGCCGACGATGAGCAGGACGATGAATTTGCCAAGGGTCATGGATGGGCCTGTGGGATGATGTTGTGTAGATAGCCCCCGGTCTCCCGACCGGGGGGCGAAGGCTCATTCGTCGATCGAACGCGCGCTCGCCCCCCCGTCGGGAGACGGGGGGCTATATGAGGAGGATTCCCGCCGCTGCAACCACTGATCCCGGCCCATCGCCACGACGCCCAGCACGGCGATGGCGGCGACTTCCGCGGCGAGCAGCGTGCCCGCGTGGGCGTTGAACCAGATGTTGACCGGCGCGGCAGGGTCGGCGAACAGCGTCGCGACCAACGCGAACACCGTCACGATGAACACCGCCGTCGCCCCCGCAGCGAGGTGAAACAGCAGGCCCGGTCCGCGGCGGGGAGATGTCATGGAGGCCTTTGCGGGAAGGTCGAAATCCGAATGACGAAAGAGATTCTAACACGACAGCGCACGCTGTCGATTCCGGTCCCCTCGCCCGCCGCCTTGGGCGGGAGAGGGTTAGGGTGAGGGTGTATTCTCTTCCTGTTGAGCGAAGAGAAATGCAAAGGCACCCTCACCCTCACCCTCTCCCACAGAAGCTGTGGGAGAGGGGACTGGAAAAGGACAACGTCTGCCGTCCTGACTGACCCATCCCCCCCTCAATAATGCGGCGGGCGTTCGCCCTCCGGCGTGCGAACCTCCGGCTCTTCGCGCATCCGGTCCACGCGCGAGTCCAGCTTGTCGAGCGCGAGCTGCACCGTCCGCAACTCCGTCTGCACGGACAGAACCACCCGGTGCATCTGCTCGACGTCGTGCTGCAAATGCGCAATGGTGGTTTCGATGGCGACCAGGCGCGATGCGGTATCCAGCGGCATGTCGTGATTCCGAAAATTGGCCATTTCACATCCGCACCACAAAGTTCCCCGGCAGCCGCCTGAGCAGCCGGCGCATCTCCAACATCGTCAGCGTGGTCAGCACGCGGTTGATTTCCAGGCCGGCGTTGCGGACGAGCTCGTCGATGGCGGTGGCGTCGCGGCCGATGAGGTTCAGGATCGTCCGCTCCTGGTCGGTCAGCACGAGTTCGGCGGGGACGTGGACGACGTCGTTCTTGCCGCGCTCCACCGGTTGCGTCAGCGGACCAAGGGCGGACAACACGTCGTCCACGCCGCGGATCAGCGTCACGCCGTCGCGGAGGAGATCGAGACAGCCGAGGCTGTGTTCGCTGTCGATCTGTCCGGGGACAGCGAACACTTCACGATTCTGCTCCAGCGCGTGCCGGGCGGTGTGCAGCGCCCCGCTTTTGCGCGAGGCTTCCACCAGAATCACGCCCAGGGACAGCCCGGAAATGATGCGGTTCCGCTGCGGAAACAGGCCCGGCAGCGGGGCCTGATCGAGCGGCGACTCGGTGAGCAGCGCCCCCTGCCGGGCGATCTCGTCGGCGAGATCTTTGTGTTCCGGCGGATAGACATGGCTCATGCCGGTCGCACAGACGGCGATCGTCCGACCGCCGGCCGCG
>JAWXBB010000523.1:0-24665 GCA_034439795.1 Planctomycetaceae bacterium
CCACCCTGACCGGCCGGTCCCTCCGGGCCTCGGCCGCCCTCCCGCAGCTGGCGCTCGCGAGCTGACGCGAAGAATCGGACTACATCAACGGGCTGTTAGCCGACGGCCGCTCAATTGCTTTGACTGACGCCAATCCGAACGCTGATGGAGCCAAGCTCTCTGGAACGTCGAGAAGCTTTATTCCATCTGTCTTGAAGGCCACAGTATCGGTCTTGTCCGACGCCCCACCCTCCCACGCCACCGCAACGCGCGCCATTTGATTCGGGTTGACGGGCGATGTAAAAGACTGGCGGAACGTATAGTTGAAGTCCGGCTCACCTGCGCCTAGATAAGCAACGTATTTGCCACCGATGAAAGACGCTGACCCATCGAGAACCAGTCTAAACGAGCCAGGGTCAATCCGAATGAGATAGTCGCGCGACAGTGGCACATCTTCTGGTTTTTGTTTGAGCGCCCGTACAATTTGGGAGAATTGTCGCTCGCTCGGGACAAGCTTCTCGTGGCGAATATCGAAAACGATCACAGTGAACGCGGAATTCGGATCTTTTGGTGCAAGTGAACGTGAACGCGTTGGCAATTCTCTGGTTATGAAGTATCCGAGCGGCTCAATAGCTGGTTCAAGTCCCGGCAGTTCGGGAGGAGGCTCTTCTTCAGTTGGAAAGAAGCTGGTACCCTTTGCCGTGTACTCGAAGTGTCCTTCTGTCTTGGGTACATTGCTGCTGAAGTGACGATGAATCGGATCCCAGATTCCAATGAATCGTCCGTCACGAAAACAAACCACGGGTTCTGGAGCCCACATAAAACGTAGGTTGGTCGAATTCTCCGGGATCGGTGGAATTGAGCTCAATGAACCTCCAGCGAGTTGAAACGTCAACCCCCTATGGGGACGGAACGTCTTTCGATATCCCGGTAACATTATGACTGCCGATAATTGTTCGGCCTCCTTGCTTTCTACCCGTACTTGGCCAAGGCCGCATACGGCATCTCGGCTGGTGCATACGACGAGTTCGCCCCCGTCGGTTAAACGTTTCGTTATCCGAATGGTCCGATCAGAAACTCGATTCATGACAGCCAGTAGGTTGACCGGCCCGTGAACCTCGAAAAGTTCACGAAAGGCAAAGTCCGCTGGAAGATCGCCGTAGTCTGACTGAGCCATCGGTGCGCGAACATCGACTATTTCAGAGTCAGCCGGGGTTTGGAGCGATGATCTCACTCCAATCTTGGGAGCGGACTTGCTCGAAGCGGTGTCTTTCCGCGGTGGTGTGGAGTCCGTCACGGAATCGACAGTGCGTTCAGACTTTCCACCCGCTTCCGATGCGGTGTGGCTTTGCATCTCGCCGACGGCTGATTGATCTTGAACAGACTGAACCGACGACATTGCTGCAGGACCGCTAGTTACGGAGCCCGTCATTTGCGAGGTTCCAGCGGTAACAATGTTTGCCGTCGAAGCCATCTGTGTTGTGACAATTGTGACGTGCGAATTAAAATACAAAATGGCGAGCACGACGAGGGCAACGAAACCAAACGTCGAAGCGACAACCCGCCAAGACCGCCACATCAGAGACGATTGCTGATGTTGCTGGGTCATTGAGGTGCTCGCGCGGCGCGAAGTGGGAGAGATCAGAAGTCGCGCAACGCGGTCCAATTGACGAGGATGAATGTGCTTGGCGCGATGCAACCACTCGCGCGTCGCGTTGAAATCGTCCCCGTGATGCGACAACTCGGCAAGCAGTTCAATTCGCCATTGTTGAAGCAGTTGGCGCTGGTATTGTTTGAGCTGGTGGGGATTTGCCAGCAGCTCTGCGGCACGTTCCAGTTCCGTTTTCAGCCATGCGGCGCGTTCTGCAGATCCGGCCTGTGAGCCGACGTGGTACGACTGCAATTCGCGCAGGGCATCTCTTGCGGCGAGTTGCAGTTCCTCGATCCGAGGATCGAGTTTGAGGCGTCCCAGGAGTTCATAGATATCTGCGGGCACTGCAGTTCGGCTTAGCCACTGAAGAGCGAAGCAGCGGTTGGCTTTCATGTGTAGCTCCCGGCAGCGGAAGACCGCTGCGCAAAATGCACGGGCTACCTGTAGGTCAGAAATTCATCGTTACTTCTGGCTTGTGCCTGTCTTCGCGTTGCATTCCGCGGCCGATCGTCATCAATCTCTACTCATCGCAATTAGGATTATGCCCGTATTTCTCTGAAACGGCAATCATATTCTGGCGGGAACAGTTCCGCAGTTCCGTAGTGTGGGCTGTGCCCACCAGCATGGAGTCACCCGCGTTCGGGAACGTGATCTGCGTTGCTGGTGGGCACAGTCCACTCTACAAGGATCAATACCGCCGATGCCGCGCCCGGGCCTGCACGCGCGACGGCAGGCCCATGATTCGCAGGAAGCCTTCCGCGTCGGTCTGGTTGTAGCTGCCGCCGGCTTCCATGCTGGCGATCGCTTCGTCGTACAGGCTGTTGGGGCTGGTGCGGCTCTGGACGAAGATGTTCCCCTTGTAGAGGCCGAGCTGCACCGCGCCGGTGACCGGTTCCTGGGCCGTGCGCATGAACGCCATCAGGGCGTCCATCTTGGCGGTGTACCAGAAGCCGTAGTAGACCATCTCGGCGACTTCGGGGGACATGCGGTCGCGGAGATGCACGAGGTCGCGGTCGAGCGTGAGCTGCTCCAGCACGAGGTGCGCGTTGTAGAGCAGCGTCATGCCGGGGGCTTCGTACACGCCGCGGCTCTTCATGCCGACGAAGCGGTTTTCGACCATGTCGACGCGGCCGACGCCGTTGCGGCCGCCGATCGCGTTGAGGTCTTCGACCATCTGCAACGGGGTCCGCTGCTGGCCGTTGATTGAGACCGGCACGCCGTGCTGGAAGCCGATGGTGACGGATTCGACCTTGTCCGGCGCGGCCTGCGGGGAGACGGTCATGCCGAACTCGACGGTGTCCACGCCGCACACCGCGGGGTCTTCGAGCTTGCCGGCTTCGTAGCTGATGTGCAGGCAGTTTTCGTCGCTGCTGTACGGCTTGGCGATGGACGCTTTGACGGGGATGTTCTTCGCGGCGCAGTAGGCGATCATCTCCGTGCGGCCGGGGAACAGCGCGCGGAACTTTTCGATCCGCCACGGGGCGATGATTTTCACATCGGGGTTCAGCGCCTCGGCGGCGAGCTGGAACCGGCACTGGTCGTTCCCCTTGCCGGTCGCGCCGTGGGCGTAGGCATCGGCCCCGACCTCGCGGGCGACTTCCAGGCAGACCTTCGAGATCAACGGCCGGGCGATCGACGTGCCCAACAGGTACACCGTCTCGTACTTCGCCTGCCATTGCAGCACGGGGAACGCGAACTCGCGGCACAGCTCTTCGCGGGCATCGACGATGCGCGACGACTTCGCCCCGCAGGTCTTCGCCTTCTGCAGAATCGCCTCGCGGTCTTCGCACGGCTGCCCGAGATCGACGTAGACCGCATGGCAGTCGTAGCCTTCGTCCTGTAGCCACCCCAGGATGACGGAGGTATCGAGGCCGCCCGAATACGCCAGCACACAACTCGGCATGAAAATCGTCGCTTTCTCTGATGATTGCGGGTCGGTTTCGCCCGCGATGTTGTGGATTTTAATCGGCGAATGCAGAGTCGCCACCCTGCGTCATTGTCCGCGGGCGGCTTCGACCAATTGTCGGAAGGCCGGTCGCAAGGAAGGATGCAGGAATCGGGCGAACGCCCGGCTGAGCGAATGCGCGGCGATCAATTCGACCACGTCGGCATAATCCTTGTGCGTCCGCCGCAGATTTCCCTGACCGCAGGCCAGTTTGGATTCGATGAGTTTGGCCAGTTTCAACACGGGCAAGCCGTCGCACAATTCCGAGGTTCGATCGTCGGCGGGATCGGGCAGGCGGACCTCAGAACCTTTGCCGGCTCGATCACCCGCCAACAGAAATTGCACGGGGATGCCCGACGGACTGAGAAACTCGGCTCGTTCCGCGGACCAGACCAGCCCGGCCTCTGTGAGACATTGCCGGACGGTGTCCTGATCCTCGCGACGGATGAGCAGATCCAGATCGACGGTGTTCCGTTGATAGCCGCGCAGACAGACAGCCACCCCGCCCACGACGGCATACGGCACGGTCGCCTTGGTCAACGCCACGTGGCAGACTTGGGCCACGTCCCACAGCGATTGGTTGCCCAGCATGGCATAGACCTCGGGTGCGGTCGGCATGGCGTCACACAAACTCCCGCCAGAACATGTCGATCATGTGCTGCCCGCCGTGTTCGGGGTTGCCGATCAGCTTCTGGCCCACGGGGTCGATGACGAAATCCAATCCTTCCAGCGGAATCTGTCCGATCAGCACCGGGCATTCGTCGGGAAGCTCGGCGACTTCGGCGACGACATCGCGACCTTGAATCGTCACTTGAGCCGACGAGTAAATCTGCATCGTCGCCAGCCCGGCGGCGGTGCGGGCCTGGCGTTGGCAGGTCGGACGTAATCCCAACGCCGAAATCAATCGCCGGGGCAGGGACAGCATCATTGCGCCGGTGTCGATCAGCGCATCGCTGACATCGACCGTGCGGACTTTGTCGGATGCGAGTTCTCCCGCGGCGACCCGATCGAGATCGAACGCGTTCTGAATCAGGGCTTCGACGACGACTCGACCCATCGCATCATCCCTTCAGCAACTGCCGCAGCACCGTGTGTAGAATGCCGCCGTTGCGGTAATACTCGACTTCCACCGGGGTGTCGATGCGGCAGGTGGTGACGAAATGCACCGCCGTGCCGTCGGTCTTGCGGGCGGTGACTTCGATGGCCTGCAGCGGTTTGACCTTGTTGTCGACGCTGATGTCGAACGATTCGGTGCCGTCGAGACCGAGCGAGTCGCGGTTCTCGCCGGCCCGGAATTGCAGGGGCAGCACGCCCATGCCGACGAGGTTCGAGCGGTGGATGCGCTCGAACGACGTGGCAATCACCGCGCGGATGCCCAAGAGGTACGTTCCCTTCGCGGCCCAGTCGCGCGACGACCCGGTGCCGTATTCCGCGCCGGCGAGCACCATCAATGGCGTGCCGAGCGCCTGATAGCGCACGGCGGCGTCGTAGACCGACATCTGCTCGCCGGTCGGCAGGAACCGCGTGACGCCCCCTTCGACGCCAGGCACCAGCAGATTTTTGATGCGGATGTTGGCGAACGTGCCGCGGGTCATTACGCGGTCGTCGCCGCGGCGGGCGCCGTAGCTGTTGAAGTCGAGCGGCTTCACCCCCCGGCTCTGCAGATACAGTCCGGCGGGAGACGACGCCTTGATCGAACCCGCCGGGCTGATGTGGTCCGTCGTCACCGAATCGCCCAGCGACAACAGGCACCGCGCTCCGCTGATCGCCTGGATGGGCGACGGCGTCGCGGGCATCTGCTGGAAGAACGGCGGCTCGTGGACGTAGGTGCTGTCATCGTGCCAGTGGTACAGTTCGCCCGTCGCGCCGGTGATCTTCTGCCACTCCGCCGGCCCCTGGGTGGCGTGGCCGTATTGCGTGGTGAACATGTCCGGCGTGATCGACCGGGCGATCGTGTCTTCGACCTCTTTCGACGTCGGCCAGATGTCTTTCAGGTACACGTCCTGGCCATTGGAACCCTGGCCGAGTGGTTCCGTCGTCAGATCGACATCGGTCGTGCCGGCGAGGGCGTAGGCCACGACCAGCGGCGGGCTGGCGAGGTAGTTCGCCCGCACGTCCGGATTGATGCGGCCTTCGAAGTTGCGGTTTCCCGACAGCACGGCGGCGGCGACGAGGTTGCCGGTTTTGATCCCCTCCGAGATGACCTCCGGCAGCGGCCCGCTGTTGCCGATGCAGGTCGTGCAGCCATAGCCGACGGTGTTGAAGCCGAGCTGGTTGAGCGGCGCGTCGAGTCCCGATTTCTGCAGGTACTCGGTGACCACGCGGCTGCCGGGCGCGAGGCTGGTCTTCACCCACGGCTTGCGCTGAAGCCCTTTCGCGACGGCGTTGCGGGCCAGCAACCCGGCGGCGACCAGCACCGAGGGGTTGCTGGTGTTGGTGCAACTGGTGATGGCCGCGATCACCACCGCGCCGTGCTTCAAGTGGAACGAGCTGCCGTCGTAGTTGACGGGGACGCCGGCGAGGCCGTTGTCGGTGGCGACGACCGTTTCGGGACCGGTCACCGGTCCCCCTTCGTTGGCCATCGTTCCCGGTGTGGATGCCGGGCTGGGCGATGTCTTGCCGAACGTCGTGCCGAGATCCTGTCGCCACTGGGCTTTCATGCCGACGAGCGCGATGCGGTCCTGCGGCCGTTTCGGTCCGGCGAGCGACGCCTCCACGGTCGACAGATCGAGCGCCAGCGTGCTCGTGAATTGCGGCTCGGGCGAGGCGTCGGTCCGGAACAGGCCCTGGGCCTTGTAGTATTTCTCGACGAGTTCGATCTCCGCGGCGGTGCGGCCGGTCCGCTGCATGTAGCGCAGTGTCTCGTCGTCCACCGGGAAGAAGCCGATCGTTGCCCCGTATTCGGGGGCCATGTTGGCGATCGTCGCCCGGTCGGGGAGCGTCATGGCGGACAGGCCGGGACCGTAGAACTCGACGAACTTGCCGACCACGCCGTGCTGCCGCAACATCTGGGTGACGGTGAGGACCAGGTCGGTGGCAGTCGTGCCTTCGGGCAGCTTGCCGGTCAGCTTGAAGCCGACGACTTCCGGCAGCAGCATGTAGATCGGCTGGCCGAGCATGACGGCTTCGGCTTCGATCCCGCCGACGCCCCAGCCGACGACGCCGAGGCCGTTGATCATCGTCGTGTGGCTATCGGTGCCGACGAGGCTGTCGGGATAGGCGACGCCGTTCTTCCTGAGCACCCCCTTGGCCAGGTATTCCAGATTCACCTGATGGACGATGCCCGTCGCCGGGGGGACGACGCCGAAATTGCTGAACGCCTGCTGCGCCCAGCGCAGCAACTGGTAGCGTTCGAGATTGCGTTCGAACTCGAGCGCGACGTTCTGCTGCAACGCCTCGGGCGTGCCGAAGTAGTCCACCTGCACCGAGTGGTCGATCACCAGATCGCACTGCACGAGCGGATTGATCTTCTTCGGATCGCCCCCCATGCGGACCATCGCGCTGCGAAGCGCGGCGAGATCGACCACCGCCGGCACGCCGGTGAAGTCCTGCAAGACCACGCGGCCGGGCAGAAACGGCACCTCGACCTGAGCCGGTTTCGCCGCATTCCAGGACGCGACCTGCCGGACGTGGTCTTCGGTGACGATGAAGCCGTCGACGTTTCGCAGGCACGATTCCAGCAGCACCCGCAGCGAGAACGGCAGCCGGTCGATGTCGCCCAGGCCGAGCGCAGCCAGCTTGGGCAGCGAGTAGTAAGTGTATTCGCCGGATGAGGTTGCGAGCGACTGGGCGGCACCGAACGGGTTCGCACCGGGCATGTTGATCGGGCTCCGAACATTCTGTCAGGGAAGCGTTTACGCGGATCAATCCAGATTACCGCGCCCGCCGTGGGGAGAGAAGTCAGGGCGCATTGCATGAATCCATCGTCACGATGACCCATGCGTCCGTGTGAGTCTGGGTGATTGAGAGCATGACGAACTTTGTGAAGCCGGCATTCCCTCCGGTCCCCTCGCCCGCCGCTTCGGTGGGAGAGGGTTAGGGTGAGGGTGTCTTTTCGGTCTTATGGTGATGGTGGATGGAAACCTCGCCTGACTCGAAGAAAAATCCAAAGACACCCTCACCCCCAACCCCTCTCCCACCGAAGCGGCGGGCGAGGGGAGTGAAAAGACAAAGTGTGTCGAGCGCGCGAGGCAATGGCCGGCGGGGCTGGCTTCGCGTTCATCAGTCGTCCTGTGAAGGTGAACCGACATTTGCGCTCGTGCCGGTCGCTGAGTTGGCGATGACTGATGCTGCGGTCGGCCGCACTCGATTCCGTCAACCAGACTTGCCCAGGGGCCGACAACACTAACTGCGAACCACGGCGACGCGCTGTCAGACCCCCAACAGCCTTCGTCGTGGCCACCAGTCCACCGCCATGTTCCCCCGCATTGCGGCGGTCGTCACCGGGCCGGGTGATCGACCTTTCGGGCTGGGCAAAGTCTGCGTCCGTTGCCGGCAGGGAAGGCTGGCCGCGGCGTCGTCGAGTTGCGCCCGCTCCGTGATTAGCCGCCAAGAGTGCCGATTTATGGTGTCGTTCCTCTACCGCCGGCACGGCCGCCTGCTGCTGCTGTTCGTGGCGTGTTCCTTCCCGTTGTTCTGGATCGCGGCCAACTCGATCCGCTGCAACAACGACATCGAAACCTGGCTCCCCCGCAATACGGACGTCCGCGAAACCTACGAACAGTTCAAACAGGATTTCGGCGGCGAAGAGGTGATCGTCGTCGGCATTCCAACCACGCTGGCCGAGCCGCGGTTGATGGAAGCGATCGCCGGCCGACTGGAGCGCATCCCCGGCATTCAGGCCTGCTGGACGCCCGACCGTTTGCACAATCAGATGACGGCCCTGGGCACCGACTCTGTCGAGGCGAGCCGGCGGATTGACGGGTTGCTCACGTCCTCCACCGGCAACCTGCACGGGGTGATCGCCGTCCTCTCGGAGGCCGGCACGAAGGATCGTCCGGGGGTGGTTGGTGCCGTCCGAACCGAGCTGCGTTATTGCCGGTTGAGCGATGCCGACGTCGCACTCACCGGGCCGCCGGTGATCGTCACCGAATTGGACCGGCTGGGGAGCCAGCAGACGAGCCGAAAGTATTTCGCCGTCACCTGCCTGCTGTCGCTGGGGCTGCTGTATTTTTCGTTCGGCCATTGGGGGATGTCGCTGTCGACGTTGGGCCTCGCGCTGTGGGGCATTTACGTCACGCAGGCCATGCTGTCGTGGTGCGGCGGCGAGATGAACTTCATCATGGGCTCGCTGAGCGTGATGGTGATGATCTTCACGCTGTCGATCTCGGTGCATTTCGTCAGTTACTACGCCGACGCCCGGCAGGCGGGGGCCGCCGATCCATTAGCGTCTGCCTTGAAAGAATGCTGGCGGCCCTGCTGGCTGTCGACGTTGACCACGCTGCTGGGGCTGATCTCGCTCAACGTCAGCAGCATCCTGCCGGTGGCCCAGTTTGGTTATGCGGCTGGGATGGGGGCCGTGATCGCGCTGGTTGTCGGCCTCGGCGTGACGCCGGCGCTGCTCACGATCTGGCCCGATTGCGCGGCCCGGTCGATGTGCTTCCGCTTCGACTTCGGCCGCTGGGCCGATTGGGTCAATCAGAAACGATATGCGTTGCTCAGCGCGTCCGCGGTGGGCCTGGTCATCACGGGGATCGGCCTGCTGAAGCTCAAGCCGGACGTCGATCCGGTCGAGTTCCTGCCGCGCAACAGTACGGTCCTCACCGATCTGCAGCGGATCGAGCGCGAGCTGACCAACGTCGACTCGCTCGAAGCGATCGTCGATTTCGGTCCCACCGAACTGCCCGTGATGGACCGCATCCGCAAGGTCCGCGACATTCAGGACCGGATTGCCAAGCATGCCGGCGTCCGGCACACGATCTCGGCGGCTAGTTTCTTCCCGCTGGAAATGCCCGAATCCACGCTGGAAACGGCCCGCATTCTGTCGCAGGCCCAGGCCCAGGGGGAGGAATCGGGCTGGGTGACGGATCAGCAACGGCTGTGGCGCATCTCGGCCCGCGTCCGCCGCAACAAAGAGTGCTCGCCGATTGAAATCCTGGCCGATCTCGACCGCGAACTGCAGGGGGAGCCGATCACGTTCACCGGCCTGACGCCGCTGCTGAAAAGCGCGCAGCACGAGATCTTCGACGGCTTCTGGAAGAGCTTCGCGGCGGCGTGTCTGACGATCTCCATTGTCATGGTGCTGTCGCTGCGGTCGATCCTCGCGGGGCTGGTGGCGATGGTTCCGAACATCATTCCGATCTGGCTGGTGTTCGGGGGCGTGGGCTACCTCGGCATGCCGGTGGACATCGGCATGATGATGACCGGCAGCATCGCCCTCGGCATCTCGGTCGATTGCACGTTCCACTTCCTGGTCCATTACCGCGAGGCGTATCAGTCCGGGGCCACTTCGGCGGAGGCGTGCCGCAAGGCCCTCGAACACAGCGGCGAACCGATGCTGGAATCGACGGTCATCTCCAGCGTGAGCCTGCTGGCCCTCTGTCTCAGCAGCTTCGCGCCGACGGCCCGGTTCGGCGCGCTGATGGCCGCCCAGATGACGGCGTCGCTGCTGGGCGAACTCGTGCTGTTGCCCGCGCTGTTGTGTTGCCGCCCGCAAGCCAAGCCGCGCCTGGCTAAGGCGACGCACCCGTCTGGCAATGCCCGGCCGCTCGCCGTGCCGACTTCTGCGAGTGTCATCGAATCCGCCGCTTAGGTTCTTCTTCGTAGGGTGCAGTCGAGGCTTTGCGAGGCTCACTCCGTTGGAGTCCAGGCTGCCAAGCCGATCAACACGCACTGGTCCACGTCATGAAGTCTTGAAGAAACGTCTTGGTGGTGCCATTAAAGCGACGTTGAATCACGATTTCGCGTTCGGCGCCATCCTTGAGCCGCAACCGGCCTTTGACATGAAGGTCGAAGTCGGCCACTCGTTTGACGGCTCCCTCGAAGCGATGATAGGCCGCTGTCTTTCCGCTTCCCGGATGCTGAGGGTCTTCGCGAAATGCACACGGCATTGGCTCACCGCTCTCGATGAGCTCCACTGTCTCACCGTCATCGTAGCGGAACCACGCCTCGTCAACCTCGAACGATTCGCCGTCCGACTTGCCAGTAGTCACCACTTTGATCCGCAGGTCGTGAGGAATCTGGTCATAGTACACAATTGCGATTGGCAGTAGGTACATGAGCTTACTATCAGTCGGCACTTCCGCCCGTATCAAGTCCCCCTCCGGAGTGGCCGATTTCGCAGGCGCGCAGTCGTACCGGTGCTCCCGGGTGATGGCAACACACCCGCAGAGCAGCATCGAAGCTGAGATTGCCGATAGCGACGGACAACAGCGCATTCGCGCCACATAGCAAAGGATGGGGAATCGGGCAAGGCGACTTTTCGCCGGCGATTCAGCCCGGATTTCATCAATACGGCCATCCCAGCCTAAAAAGCTGAAACTGCAACGAAGAGGGGTGAGCCTCGCAAAGCCTCGACTGCACCCTACGGAAAACGTCGCTTCGGCCGAAGGGGCTGTTCCACGGGAGGGGACACCCCTACAATGGGCTGGTGTTCGTGGAATCATACTTTGGGGCAGCATCGTGGGCGAGTTTGTCGAGCCGCTGGGAAAACGAATACTGATCCGCAAGGACGAAAGCCGGCTGAAGACGCGCGGCGGGATCGTGCTGCCGGATCAGGCCGAGATTCCGACGATCACCGGCCGCGTGGTGGAAATCAGCGCCCTGATCGAGCGCGATTCCGACTTCCCGATCCGCAAGTACGACAAGGTGTTGTTCCACCCGAAGAACGCGATCCCGGTCGATCTGGAGGCGAGCAACATTCTGTTCGTGGTGCCGATTGAGGACGTCGTCGCGGTCTTCCGCAAAACCGAGACGAAGAAGTCCCGCACGAAATCGAACGGCGACTCCGCCGAAGACGACGAGTAACGATCCGTCTTCTGCATTCCCTCCGGTCCCCTCGCCCGCCGCTTCGGTGGGAGAGGGTTAGGGTGAGGGTGCCTTTCGGTCTTGGGATGGGGAGTGATGTCGTGCCGATCACGTCGTAACGGCAACAAGCACCCTCTCCCCCAACCCCTCTCCCACCGAAGCGGCGGGCGAGGGGAGTGGATTCCCCCGCGTGGATTTCCCCCATCCGGGCCTGTACTCTGCTCGCCATGAGCACCGCCCCGTATCCGCTGTTCGTCCGGCGAGACCTCGACGGCTTCTTCGGACTGTTCATCGACAACCTCGTCCAGCTCCTGCTGATCGTCTTTCTGTGCAGCGAACAATGCGGCATGAAAGACGGCAGCGCGGTTCTCCTCACGCACTACATTCTGCCGGGAGCCGCGGTCAGCATTCTGATCGGCAACCTGTTCTACGCCTGGCAGGCGCACCGGCTGGCGAAGCGCGAAAATCGCAGCGATGTGACCGCCTTACCCTACGGCATCAACACGCCGTCGCTGCTGGTTTACGTCTATTTCGTGATGGGGCCGGTGTACCGCAAGGCGATCGGCGACAACCCGGATGACCCCGACGCCGCGGCCCGGCTGGCGTGGCAGATGGGCCTCGTCGCGTGCTTCGGCAGCGGCGTCATCGAATTCGCAGGGGCGTTTATTGCCGAGAGCATCCGCCGCCGCACGCCGCGGGCCGCGCTGCTGTCGACGCTGGCCGGCATCGCGATCGGGTTCATCGCAATGCAGTTCGCGCTGATGATCTTTCAGAAGCCACTGATCGCGATGCTGCCGCTTGCCGTGGTGCTCATCACGTACTTTTCGCAGGCTCCGTTTCCCTGGCAGTTGCCCGGCGGAATGATTGCCGTCGCGACCGGGACCGCAATCGCGTGGGGATTAACACTTATCGGTCACAATCTGGACGCGCCGCCGGAGTGGCTTGAGAACTCGATGATGGACCCGGAGCGAATCACGCAGTCGCTCAAGACCGTGGGGTTCGTGCTGCCGGAGTTCGTCGGCCGGGAATTGTGGACGCTGTTGCAAGACCCCAAGCAGTGGGTAGGGCATCTGTCGGTGATCGTGCCGATGGGGCTGTTCAACCTCGTCGGCAGCCTGCAGAACATCGAATCGGCCGAAGCCGGCGGCGACCGGTACACGACGTGGACCTCGCTGGCTGCGAACGGCGTCGGCACGATCTCGGCCGCGCTGTTCGGGAGTTGCTTCCCGACGACGATCTACATCGGCCATCCCGGCTGGAAGGGACTCGGCGCACGGGCCGGTTACTCGACGCTCAACGGCGTCGTCATCACGGCCCTGTGTCTGACGGGAACGGTGGGCGTCGTCAACAGCCTGATTCCCATCGAAGCCGGCGTGGCGATTGTGTTGTGGATCGGCATCATCATCACGGCGCAAGCGTTCGCCGCGACGCCGCTGGACCACGCCCCGGCGGTGGCCATCGGGCTATTCCCCGCGATTGCCGCGTGGGGGTTGAACATTGCCCAGGGAGCGTTCATCGAGGCCAAAGGGGTCACGATCCAGCAATTGTTGGACGCCAATATCAATCAACAACTCAACGGCTACCTGTTGCACGGGCTGATCGTCATCGATCGTGGCTACATCTTCACCTGTATGATTCTGGCAGCGATCTCCGCGTTTCTCATCGACCGCAAGTTCTTCACGGCCGGCTTCTGGTCGCTGGTGGCGGCCGCCTTTGCGGTGCTGGGACTGACGCATGCCTATCAACTGCAAGGGAACACCTTCGATTTCCTGATGCTCGCCGCCGACCCGTTGCCCGGCAGCCGCGTCTTCCGGGCGGACACCGTCGCCGTCGGTTACGCGCTGATGTCCGCCGCGTTCTTCGCGTTCGGCTTCTACAGCCGCGCGAAGGGGCATCTGCCGCGCGTGGCGCATTGACCCATCGCGCCCCGTTAGCCGCGACCCGGAGGCTTTGCGCAGGGGAGCGCTTGGTGGAGCGCGCATGACGTGTTGTGCGCCCCGCGCAGCGCTCCCCTGCGCAAAGCCTCCGGGTCGCGGCTAACGGGGGTTGAATTCGCGGGGTTCTCTCGCCACGGCGGGTCGCATCCCTTATTCTGTCGCGGACCGAATCCGATGATCGCCCGAGGAGCCGCCGATGGAACGCCGTCCGTATCTGACCGCCCCGCAGCCGTTGACGACGATGCCGCCGGGCATTCCCTACATCGTCGGCAACGAGGCGGCCGAGCGGTTCAGCTTCTACGGCATGAAGGCGATTCTGACGATTTACATGACGCAGCATCTGATCGGCTGGAACGGCCAGCCGGCGACGCTGTCCGACGAGGACGCCAAGTCCGCGGTGCATCTGTTCGTGGCGTCGGCGTACTTCTTCCCGCTGCTCGGCGCGATCGTCTCCGACTGGCTGTTCGGCAAATATCACACGATCATCTGGCTGTCGATCGTGTACTGCATTGGTCACCTGCTGCTCGCAGTGGTCCCCGGCCGCGAAGGGTTGATGCTCGGGTTGACGCTCATCGCGATCGGCGCTGGCGGCGTCAAGTCGTGCGTGTCGGCCCACGTCGGCGACCAGTTCGGCGAGCGGAACCAGCATCTGCTGAGCAAGGTGTTCAGTTGGTTCTACTTCTCGATCAACTTCGGGGCGTTTCTGTCGACGCTGCTGACGCCGCTGTTGCTGACGTGGTACGGCCCGCACGTCGCGTTCGGCGTCCCCGGCGTGTTGATGGGACTGGCGACGCTGGTGTTCTGGTCCGGCCGGCATCGGTTCGTGCATATTCCGCCGGGGGGGACGGAGTTTCTGCGGGAGTCGTTCAGCGGCGAGGGCTTGCAGGCCATCCTGCGGTTGGTACCCATCTATTTGTTCGTCGCCGTGTTCTGGTCCCTGTACGATCAAACGGCGTCCGCGTGGGTTCTGCAGGCCGAGCACATGGACCGGAACTGGATGGGGATCGCGTGGGAGTCGTCGCAGATTCAGGCGGCGAACCCGATCATCGTGATGGCGTTGATTCCGCTGTTCGCGTACGTCATCTATCCGCTGTTGGGGCGGGTGCTGCCCCCGTCGCCGTTGTGGCGGATCGCGATCGGGTTCTTCATCACGGCGGCGGCGTTCACACAGAGCGCGCTGATCGAAACCTGGATCGACGAGGGGGGCACGCCGAACATCTTCTGGCAACTCGTGGCCTACGTGATTCT
The DNA here is from genome assembly GCA_034439795.1 of Planctomycetaceae bacterium. GTDB lineage: Bacteria > Planctomycetota > Planctomycetia > Planctomycetales > Planctomycetaceae > DSVQ01. The sequence goes on from JAWXBB010000523.1 coordinate 14,726, forward strand.
CACCGCGGCCGAAGTGATGGTCTCGATCACCTGCCTGGAGTTCTCCTACACGCAGGCGCCGAACCGCATGAAATCGCTGATCATGTCGTTCTACATGCTGTCGGTGTCATTGGGAAATCTGCTGGTCTCGGTCATCAACCAACTGATTCAGAACCCGGACGGCACGACCAAGTTGCCGGGTGCGAGTTACTACTGGTTCTTCACCGGCCTGATGTTCGTGGCCTCCGTCGGGTTCCTGGCGGTCGCCGCGACCTATCGCGGCAAGACGTACATCCAACAGGAGGACGCCGGTTAGCCGCGACCCGGAGTCCGCGGGGTGGAGCGCGGGGTGGAGCGCACAACCGGTCGACGTCCGTGTTTCAGTTCGGATAGGTCTCTTCCTTCCGGTCCCCTCGCCCCCACTTCGGGGGAGAGGGTAGCAGCCCGTTGAAAAACGAGCCGCGCCCGTCAGGAAGCGGTTTCACTCGTCGAAAACCCTCGGGAAAACCGCTCCATCACGGTCGCGGCTCGGTGGCGATTCCCATTTTTCAACAGGCTGTTAGGGTGAGGGAGCCGAGCGCTTCGCAGGATATTCGATGAGATTCAATGACCGATCCGGCCACTGACCAGTTTTCAGACCAGCGCGACTTGGAGCGCTCGCCCCCTCACCCCGACCCTCTCCCCCGAAGCGGGGGCGAGGGGGCCAGAATGACCACCCTCGATTGCACAAGCGAGAACGGTCACTGTGCGCCGCGACGCGCTCTGGGTCGCGGCTAACGGGAGCGCAATTGCAATCCCGGCCGGATGCGCCCACACTGTTCGGTGCCGCGGCGTAGTTCGCGGGGGCGACTCCCATTCCTTGTTATGACGCGAGAATGACGATGAACCGATGGATCTGTTCCTGGATGCTGGCCACAGGTGCGGCGTGCGGCCTGATCGGCTGCGACACGCCGCAGAGCGAATTCAAGCCGGCTGCGGCGTTGGCCCCGGCCCTTGAGGAGCACGGCCACGGCCACGGCGAAGCCGCGGAAGGCCCGCATCACGGGTCGCTGGTGGAGCTCGGCGCAGAGGAATTCCACGCGGAAATCGTCGTCGACGCCAAAGCCCACGCCCTCAAGTTGTATCTCCTGGGACCGGACGGCAAGACCGCGGCGTCCACGCCGGCCGGTGTAGCCACCATCGCAGTCGAAGGTGGCCCGACCCTCACGCTCAAGGCGGTCGAGGGGCAGCCCGAGGGGATGAACACGGTCTTCCAGGTCGTCGATGAAAAGGCCGTCCACGACATCGCCGAGGCGGAGTTCATCCACGGCGAGCTGAAGATCACCGTCGGCGAGAAGCCGTTCACCGTCGGCTTGGACGTGCATTTCCATGCCGATCACGATCACGGCGAGAAGACTGAGAAGCCTGCGGACGCCCCGCCTGCCACGGGCGAACCCACATCCCCCAAACCGGAATGAGGCGATTCCGATCCGGCAATCTGCGATGACCCTGCGGCCCGGCGAGCGACCTCGTCCGGGCCGCAAGCATTTCCCGAATCGCCAAGGCTCTCAACGGCTTGCCGACTGGGTAGACCGGAGACGCTGGATCGCATCGCCCGCGGTCCACGAAGCCCACGGGTGACGACATCCGATAACCGAGATGGCACCCGTCGTGAGTCTCCGTGGGAAATCGACGCATGGATGGTCAGGACAACGCCGCGCTCCAGCAGCGGATTACCGTGTTGGAAGCCCAGGTCCGCGGGTTGCATCAGCAACTGATGCAGGCCCAGAAACTCAGCACGGTCGGGGCGCTGGCGTCATCGATCACGCACGAGTTCAACAACATCCTGACGACGGTCATCAACTACGCCAAAATGGGCGTCCGGCATAAAGACGCCGCGACCCGTGACAAGGCGTTCGACAAGATTCTCGCCGCCGGGCAACGGGCGTCCAAGATCACGACCGGCATGTTGTCGTACGCCCGGCCGAAGAGCGACCGCCGGGAGGCGATGGACCTGGTGACGCTGGTCGAGGACGTGCTGGTCCTTTGCGAGAAGGACTTGCTGCGCTATCGCGTGCGGCTGGAGACGCGGTTCGAAGGCCGCCCGACCGCCAACGTGAACGCCGGTCAGGTGCAGCAGGTGCTGCTCAACCTGATCGTCAACGCCCGGCAGGCCATGCCGAACGGCGGGGCGCTCGTCATCGCGGTTCGCCAGAACCCCGAGGGCGGCCACGCGGAGATCAGCGTCCGCGACACCGGCGGCGGCATTCCCGCCGAGAAGCTGCGGCGGATCTTCGAGCCGTTCTTCACCACCAAGACGGCCGACGAGCAAGGGCAGGGGGGGACCGGCCTGGGTCTGTCGCTGGCGAAAGACGTGATGGAAAGCCACGGCGGCCGGCTCCGCGTCGAAAGCGCCGTCGGCACGGGGACGACGTTCACGCTCAAGTTTCCCGCGACCGTGGCGCCGACCACGCCGGTGCTGCAAAAGGTCGGCTGAGCCACCGGGACGAATCACTGATGGTGCAGCAGCCGACTTAGCCCCAATAGGGGCGACCGGACTGTAGCCACGGGTGGAGCGGCGCGGCGGCTTGGCCGCCCGACGCGGAACCCGTGGTTCGAGTCCGGTGTTGAGGATTGCCCCGAAGGGGCAACGGAATTGATGCCACTTGAACTTCCGCCGCCCCTCCGGGGCGGAGTTCCCCGACAAATCGCCGTCCACGGGTTGCGCTCCGCCCGCGGCGGGCTGCGCTGCACCCGTGGCTACATTCCTCCGCCCCTGCCGGGGCGAAGAACCAGGTCTTCGGCGACAGATGTCTCTAACGATGACCGGCCATAACACCATCTTCTCCGCGATCTCCGCGAAGTTGTTTTGACCGGGACCGGGTTCCTGTCGTATAGTGTGCGATGATTCGGGGACTGGCTGATGCTCCGCACAGCGGCGGGAATTCGTCCGCTCCCTGGCCGGTTCGTCGGTTTCGCACCGAAACCAGACGGGCCGTGCGGGGTTTCAGCGATTGGAGAGTCGAGATCGACGGCATCGGCACTGGTCCACATCGCAATGAGGGCGGCTCACCATGAGTGAAGAAACCCTGGAGACACTCCTGCAACGGGCGCGGTCCAAATCGCACCAGCGCGACCCCATCACCGCCGTCGCGCTGTACCGGCAGGCCTTGACGACGGACCCCGATTCCGCCGACGCCATGGAGGGCCTGGCGATGGTCTTCTTCCAGGCCGGCGACTGGCCGTCCGCGGTCGAGCAGTTCATCCGTCTGACGCAGTTGCAGCCGTACGAGGCCCGGCACCACGTCAACCTGGGGGCGGTTTACAATCGCACCGGGCAGCACAAACAGGCGACCATTGTTCTGCGCAAAGCCATTCAGCGCGACCGCAACTGCGCGGATGCTTATTACAACCTGGGCATTGCCCAGCGGAAGTTGAACCAGCCGTCGCTGGCCATCTCGGCCTATAAAGAGGCGATCCGGATCGACCCGATGCGGGCCGAGACGTATCAGAACCTCGCCAACGTCTATCTCGAAATTCACAACCACCAACTGGCGATCCTGAATTTCAACAAGGCGCTGGAAATCCGGCCCGACTTCCCCAAGGCCCGCCTTGGCCTGAGTCGCGCCGAGGATGCGCTCGCGCAATCCAAAGCCATCCGGGATCCCTTGGGCCGGCTCGTTTCGACGGCCAACCTGGACTCCAAATGGGAGCTGGTGATTCCCTCTGAGGACGTCGAAATCCCGCCCCTCGATCGTCAGCGGGTCCAGGTCCAGTCTCAGGAGTTGCAACGCCTGACCGAGGACTATCGCGACTTCACGAAGACGCAGTTGGAGCCTCGGCTGCACAATCTCCAGCGCGCCGTCGCCGAAAGCGGCGGAGGCATGGCGCTCGCCGGGGCGATTACCGAGTTCGAAGAGGTCTTCGAGTTGTGGCAGCAGCGCGGCCGCGATGTCCGCCAGCGGGCCACAGAATTCGGCGACGCACTCGCCCATTGAGCGGCGAGTTGAAGTCTGGTGTGCCACGGCTGTGTCAACCGTGCGAGCGCTCCAAACCAACCTGCGATTCGCACGGCCGACACGGCCGGAGGCTCTTTACGCTGAAGGCGTTGGATCTCAAAGCCCAGGGTTGCGAGTCTGCGAGCGCACCCTGGGTGGCGATCGATGAAGAACCCCATACCCTGAAAGGGTTTCATCAAGGTTTTGACGCCGCACGTGATGCGACCCTTTCAGGGTCGATGCGTCTCGGACACCGATTCCCTCGCGACCCTGGGCTGTGTGATCGAACGCCTTCGGCGTACTGGACTGCCCATCAATGGTCGCCACCACCGCAACAACCAGGGTGGGGTGTTGAAACCGCTTTTAAGAGGTTGGCGGCGTTTATCTGCTCACGGACGATTGCCCATCGGACTTTGCGTTTCTCGAAACGCTTCGACATTCAACGTGCCCTCCGCGCGAATCTCGCAGCGGACGCAGCCGGACTCCGCGGTGTTGAACACCACGGTCGGTTCTGTGTAGCTCTGCAGCAGCCGGGCCTTCGCTTGACGGTCGGCGCTGCTGGCGATTGTGACTGCGGGGTTCGTCCACGCGGCGAGCTCCGGGGGATTCGCCGCCCGGCTGCCGTGATGCGGTGCCACCAGCACGTCCACCGGCGATCGCGGCCGCTGCAACAACGCCGCCAGCCCGTCCCGTTCGAGATCGCCCGTCAGCAGAATCTTCCGCCCCGCATACTCGACCTGCACGATCAGGCTGTTGGCGTTGTCCCGCGAATAGCGGACGCCGGCCGCCGGTTGCCAGACGGAAATCGTCACTTCCGGGTCAACTTCAATCCGATCCCCCGCGGATACGAGCGCGATCGGCCCGCCCGCATCGGACCAGGCCTCCAGCGACTGCATCGTGATGGCCGGTTCGCCAGCGAGAATCGTCCGATGCGCGAACAGCGTGCCGACGCGCAGCCGTTCGGTCAGCGGCGCGATGCCGTTGCAATGATCGGCATCGGCATGCGACACCAGCAGCGCATCCATCCGTCGCGACCCCGTCCGCCAGACGCTGTCGCACACCGCCGCGGCGGCGTAGCCCCCTCCGGCGAGGCAACCGACGTCGTAACCCACCGTCCGGCCGTTCGGGCAATGGATCACGACGGCAAGGCCGTGACCGACCGCGATCACTTCGCAGACCAGCGGTTGCGGCCCCGTCGGTAACAGACTCCAACCGAGACCGAGATTGATCCATAACAGCATCGCCTCGGCCTGCCGCACGCGCGACCAGATCGCGCCCGTCAACAATCCGATGATGAGCAGCCCATAAAACCCGGCGACCCACCACCCCGGCGGCCCCGGCAGATACCAATGCCCATACGACCACGCCGACGCCACCTCGGCGATCCACAGCAAGCCCTGCAACAGCACCTCGAAGATCATCAGGATCCCGCCCGCCGCCGCCGGGTAGATGAGGAACGCGACCAGCCACAGATACCCCGTCCACAACAGCAGCAGCACCCACGGCCCGAGCAGGACGTTCAAGCCCAGCCCGACCAGCGACACGAGATGAAACCGCCACGCCACCAACGGCGCGGTCGCCAGCCAGACCGCCCCCGTGGTCACATTCGCCCGCCAGAAGACCGTCGCCAAAGTCCGACCGAGCCGACGCAACGGAGACTCCAGCTCCGCGATGGTGCCATCGTGGTCATCCCGACTAATGGCGAATGAGCGGTTGACCATCGCCAGAATCGCCACCGACAGAAACGACAATTGCGCTCCGGGATTGAACAGGTCCGTCGGATTGAGCGCCAGCACGGCCAATGCGGCGAGTGACAGCCCTTGCAACAACCCCACTTGTCGCCCCGATAATTCCGCCGCCTGCAACACGATGGCGAACGTGGCGGCCCGCACGATCGGCGGGTTGGCGTCGGTCAGCCACGCGTAACCGGCGAGGCCGCCGATCACCGCCCAACTGCTCGCCGTCAGCGACATCCCGAACGCCCGGCAAGCGTGGATCAGCCCCAGCCAGATCACCGCCACATTGACGCCGGAGATCGCCAGCACGTGCAGCACGCCGCTCTCGGCGAACGCTTCGCGAATCTCGTCCGGCAGTCGGCTGCGCGATCCGAGCAACAGCGCCTCGCCGATCGCCGCCGTTTCGGGATGCCGGGTCTGCTGCAACGCCGCAACGGCGGATTCCCGCAGTTCGTGACGCGAATTCTGCAACCGGTTCCAGACCGTCGGCTGATCGGCCTCGACGACGACGGCATCGGCGGAGTCGGCCCGCAACAGCGCAGTCACGCCGCGCATTCGCAGCCAATTGCGGTAGTCGAACCCGTCCGGATTGGCCGCGACGGAGGGCCGTTGCAACCGCCCGATGACGCGAATGACCGCTCCCGCGCGGAGCGGATGAATCGTTCGCAAGATCTGCAACCGGACCGTGCCGGCGACGGGCGTGGACTGTTCCCCTTGCAGCAATGCCACGCACTCGACGATGGCCAGCGTCTCCGGCTCGCCGCCGGCCATTGCGTGCTGCCAGGACGGTTGCACGACCCGGCCGCGCAGGACGACCGGCAGCCCGGCATCGGTCGCGACGTGGAAGACGTCCCCCGCCGGCGGCTCGGACCACCACGCATGATGCCACAGCCCGAACAGGCCGCCGCACCCCGCGAGCACGACCAGCCCCGACATCGCCGGCGACCGCACCGCGCCCAGCCCGGCGAGAACCGCGAACGCCAGCAGCGCCCACCAGACGGTCGGCGGCGCATCGAACACGCGGTCCATCACGATCCCCGCCACCGCCGCACAAACCACCGGCGCCGCGGGCGACCGCAGCGTCAACGGCGTCAAGGCGGCGTCTTCCTGCCAGGCGAGCGACATCGGCCGGGGTCTCCGGCCGCTTGTTGTAACATGCGCGCGGGTGGCTGCAACTGAGCGAGGGAGAGGGGGAGTCGGGGAGAGAGGGAGATGAAGCATCGTGGCGGCTGCCTTTCTCTCCCCTCGCCCGCCGCTTCGGTGGGAGAGGGGTCGGGGGTGAGGGTGTCTTTGGCTTTTGTCTTGCTTTCTTGTCCGATCCGGAACGAAACCAAAACCCAAAGGCACCCTCACCCTAACCCTCTCCCACCGAAGCGGCGGGCGAGGGGACCAGAAGGAAAGCCGACATCACAAAGCGCGTCGTTCCCCCCCGGCTCGCCCCCGCGAAAAAACTGCTCTCTGCGCCGACCGCGGCATGAATTACAATCCGTGCGGTCGACGGGGGGAATCGGAACGGGCCTCGCAGGTGCCGTCGGTTTTCTCCGCAACTGGGACGGATTGCGAACTTTCAGCGAGGGGGCGCACGGATGTCGCGCGGATGGATGGCGGTAGTCGGGGGATGGGTGGGTGCTTTCGTCGCAACGACGTCGATTGCGGCCGATCTGCCCAAGCCGGAAGACCTGTTCAGGGCCTACCACCCCAAACAGCGCGACGTCGAAATCGAAACGCCGCCGCCGGCTGAGTTTGCCAAATGCAAGGTGGAAGTCGAGCGCCGCGGCAAGGCGTCCGGCTATGTCGTTCTGGGACCGGCCGGGCAGGTGCTGCGGCGGTTCATGGACACCGACGGAGATGGTCGGGTCGATCAGTGGCGCTACTACTTTCAGGGGGTCGAGGTCTACCGCGACATCGATTCCCAGGGGAAGGAGCGGATCGACCAGTCGCGCTGGCTGAACCTCGGCGGCTCGCGGTGGGGCGTCTACATCGATGAAGACAACCGCATCGATCAATGGAAGTCGCTGTCCGCCGCGGAAGCCTCGCGCGAGGCCGTCGAGGCCCTTGTCGCCGGCGATGCGGCCGCGCTGCAATCGTTGATGATCACCGCGGCCGATCTGCGGCAGCTCGGCGTCAATTCGCAACTGGCCGCCAAGATTCTGGAATCGACCAGCGACATCAGCGGGCGGATGAAAGGCGTGCTGGCCAAGAGCAAGGTCGTCACGCCGAAGACGAAGTGGATTCGCTTCGACGTGCAGATGCCGGGGGTCATTCCCGCCGATGATGGCAAGGCGGCGGAAGATTTGCACGTCTACGAAAATGCGATGGTCATGGTCGAACCGGGGCCGGGCATGGTGCAGATCGGCGAGATGGTCCGCGTCGGCGATGTCTGGAAGCTGACGCAGGTGCCGATGCCCATCGAAAGCAATTCGACGCAGACGATTGCCGGCGGGTTCCTGATGCAGCCGATCTTGGCAGATTCCGCCAGCAACGACATTCCCAATGTCAGTCCCGAAATGCAGAAGCTGGTTGAAGACCTGCAGAAGCTCGATCAAAACCAGCCGCAGTCCAAGGAAGCTCTTGCGACCTACAACGCCCGCCGGGCCGATCTGTTGCTCAAGCTCATGTCGCTCGCCGGCGGCGAAGAGGAAAAGGCCCAGTTCCTGAAGCAGTGCGTGGACGGCCTCGCCGCCGCGGTGCAGACCGACGCCTATCCCGACGGCCTCGCGCGGATCAAGCAACTGGAGGCGGGCGTCGAGAAGTCGTCCCCCAAGTCGGCCGTGCTGCCGTACATCATTTACCGGCGGATCATGTCCGACTACAGCGTGGATATGAAAGTCGAGGATGCCGAGAAGCGCGCGACGGTGCAAACGGACTGGCTCGCCGCGCTGACCGACTTCGTCGGCAAATACCCGCAAGCCGACGATGTCTCGGACGCGATGCTGCAACTCGCCGTCGCGGAGGAATTCGGCGGCAAACTGAAGGAAGCGACCGACTGGTACAAGCAACTCGCTCAAAAGAAACCGGGCACGCCGGCGTCCGAGAAGGCCGGCGGCGCTCTCCGCCGGCTGGACATGAAGGGCAAACCCTTTGCGCTCGCAGGCGCCGGGCTGACCAAGCCGGCGGTCAACACCGCCGCCTATCGTGGCAAGGTGCTGCTGGTGTTCTACTGGGCCACGTGGTGCCAGCCCTGCAAGGAGGACCTGCCGGCGCTGCGGGCGATGTATCAGCAGTATCGCAGCCAGGGGTTTGAGGTCGTCGGCGTCTGCCTCGACATCCCCGGCGGCACACGGCAGGAACAGGTCGCAGAGCTGTCGCAGTTTCTCACCGCGAACAAAGTCCCCTGGGAGCAGATCTTCGAGCCGGGCGGCCTCGACAGCCCGCCGGCCGTGCAGTACGGCATCATCTCGCTGCCGACGATGTTTCTCATCGACCAGCGCGGCCAAGTCGTCAGCCGGAATTCGTCGGTGGACGAGTTGAAAACCGTCCTGCCGCAGTTGCTCGATCCCAAGGCCGGCTTGCCGAAAGTCGCCCCGAAGGCCGCCGCGAAAATCCCCTGACAACCGCGACAATCGGCACAATCGCGGTGACGAAACGCTGCGCTCATCCGCACCGGTGATTCGTTCGTGTACGATGGCTCGTCGTCGGCGAAAATCATCCCAGCCCGGAGCGCCAGCGACGGCGTCTTCTCCCCTCGCCCGACGCTTCGGCGGGAGAGGGGTCGGGGGTGAGGGTGCTTCTGCCTTTCGTTTTCTGTCTTTGTGACAAAGAGCTCAGACCAAAAGACAAAGGCACCCTCACCCTAGCCCTCTCCCAGCGAAGCGCTGGGCGAGGGGACGGACCTTGCTGACGCTTCGGATTTGTATTCCGTCAACGCGATCCCACCCATGTCGTTCCTCCAACAACTCGGCCGCGGCGTCACCGGCGCCATCAAGCAGGCGGTGATCCAGCATCATCGCCGCAGCGGGGCCGTGTTGTTCAGCGACACCACGCTCCGCGACGGCGAGCAGATGCCCGGCGCGACGCTCGAACCGGACGACAAACTCCAGATCGCGCTCGCCCTCGAAAAACTCGGCGTCCATTCGCTCGACGCGGGTTTCCCGGCGTCCTCCGAGCAGGACGTCGAAGCCATCCGGATGATGGTCGGCAAGGTCAAGAAGCCGGTGCTGACCGCGCTCTGCCGCACGATCCGCAGCGACATCGACGCCGCCGACCGCGCCCTGCACGGGCAGCCGGGGCACAAGCGCGGCGTCAGCC
>JAWXBB010000524.1:0-6081 GCA_034439795.1 Planctomycetaceae bacterium
AACCGGTCCAGCTCCGTTGGTGCGCGGGGCAGCATCCGCTCGAATGCGGCGTCGAAGATCGACAGCGTCTGCACGATGCGGTGGTGCTTGTGCGCGTCGTCGGCCTGTTCGATCTGCCGCACGGCCTGCGAGAGCAGGGCGTCGAACAGCGCGGCACCTTCTCCGAGGCTGACGCGGCCCTGATGCCGGAGCGCGTGCGTCCACAGCGTGAGCCGACGCTCGTCGAACCATTCGCGTTCCTCGACGGTGTCGGCTTTCGTCAGACACTCGGCGATAACGGCCTCCGCGGTGCTGTACTGCTGCGCCTCGCGGAGTTCCCCCAGATACTCTTCCAGCACCGACCACAACCGCGTCGGCCAGCGCCCGCCGTTGTTGGCGAGGACGGACCGCACGGCGGCGTTTTGCAGCGCGAGTGCCTCCTGCCGGGCATCGACCACCACCGGGCCGTTGGCATAGTGCCAGTACAGAACGTGGGCGAGCGTGCTAGTGATTTGCAGACCCTCGTCGCTGTCGGGGTCGGCTTGCCGGACCAGTTCGCGGAGCAGGCGGATTTGCTCGGTCGCCAAGGCGGGTTGCGAACAGTGCCGGAAGCTCTTGAGCACCGCCGCGAATTGGAGCCGTTCGCCCGGCTGCCAGTCGCCGTCGAACGCCCGTTGCAACGCAGCGACCGCGGCCTCGGCGTGTGGTCCGCCCTGGTTGGGGACTTCAGACGAACGCCGTTCGACGAGCGCCTCGATAAGATCGAGTGCCCGCAGATCGAGCCGCTTCGCCGCGCGGACGTCGTCCGTTGTTGCCTGTTGCAGCGCAGTTTGCGTTTCGGTTCGCAGTTCCCGGACGCGGACCAGAATCTCATCGGCGGCGGCCTCCTTGAGCTGGTTCAGTAATTGATCGTCGAGGCTCTGCAAGATGCCGTATTGCCGCTCGCGCGTCCGGCCGAGCGTGACGTCGGGGACCATCCGCAGCAGTTGAAAGTCGCGCGTGGTCCGATACAGATCCCGCAATTGCCAGAGGTAAGTCTCCGGCGTGCTGGCCTTCGCGAACAGCGCGTGCAGCAGGTCGAGCAGCCGCTCGTCCACTTCGGCCGTGTGATTCTGCAACCGGCCGCGAAGCTGGCTGATCGTGTTCGACAACTGCCATTCGGGGATCTGCTCGAAGCCCTGCCGCCGCAGCCGTTCGTGATCGGCCCGGCGGTTCACAGCGAGATACAGATTCGACAAGAGTTGCAAATCGGCCGGCGACAACGGCGTGGTCCGCTGCACAGCTTCCAGTCGCGCGATGGCGTCGGGCACGTCGCCGCGTTCCGCCCGAATCTTGGCGAGCGCGAGTTGGAACTCAACCGCTTGTGGATCGGCCGCGATCCAGCCGTGCAGGGCGCGCTCCAGGTCGTCCGCGCGGTCCAGTGCGACGAGGAACTGATACGTCATCAACTTCCACGCGGCGGCCCGGTCGCCCGGCTGTTGCACGCCGGCGTCGAGGTAGCCCAGTACGCGCGTCACGAGTTCGGTCGACGCCTTCGGCTGCGATGCCAGATGCAGCACGATGGCGAGCGCCCGTTGCCGCAGCACCCCCTGCGAGATCTCGTGGGCGGCCTGCTGGGGCGTGAACTCCGCGTCGGGATCGAACTGCGGCGGCGCGACGCCCAGCAGTTCCCAGCACTCGCCGAGAGCCGCGTCGAGATTGCGGTTGAGTTGCACGTCGAGCGTGGCGCGTTCCATCCGCAACCAGGCCGCGAACTCGGCATCGGCGACGTAGTTCGCAAGTTCCACGTTCAGCCGATCCGCCAAGCCCTCTTTCGCGGCGGTCTGCAATTCGCGCTGCTTGGTCTGCAATTCTGTGCGCGTCAATTTCTCGGCCTCGGCGGCATCCGTGAGTCGTTGCGTGGCAGCGGCGATCCGCGCGGCGAGCAGCCGGTCGACCAGTTGCTGCAAGCGGGTGATCGCCGCGAACAACGCCGGCGGAGAATCGTCGCCGTGACGGAACTCCGGCAGCATCGCGAACAGTTCTTGCTCGATGTCGTCGGTCCACGGCCGATTGAGCAGCGCGTCGTAGAGCGCCTGCCGGTCCTGATCGACGTATTGGCCGTCGTCCGGTTCGAGTTGTTCAATCGGATCAGCCCCGCGGTCGGCCAGCGCCGTCGCGGAGATCGTCAGCCGCTCGCGCAGGAACGGCAGATAGTCCGTGTCGGCGAACCGGGCGGAATAGATGGCCAACAGCGCATCGCCGAGTTGCCGACGGAATGTCGTCTGTTTTTCCGCTGTCCACCGTTCGCGCACTGTCTTGGCAATGGCGGACCATTCCTCACGGGTGACGTGTTCCACCTTCAACTCGTTCGGACCGAGCACCATCAGGCACCGGCCGGCGAGGCACTGGGCGATCAAGCCCTGTAACGTCGCGGGGGGCAGTGTCGCCGCCCGGTCATTGAGCGCGAGCCGCATCGCGCCGCGCACGCGGTCGGCGGCGTCGGTCTGCTGGAAGCGGTGGTGGCTGACGATCTGCGTCGCGAACTCGGCGTGATGGGCATGGGCGGTGAAGCGCTTCGCCGTCGTTTCCAGCAGGCCGAACCACTGCGGGTCGAGCGTGCCGCGCGACGAGATGTGCGGGATCTCGCCGACGGTGAAACCGAACGCCGAGTTGAACCAGGCGATTTCGGCCGGCGTCAATGGCCGATCGACGTGCGATGCCGTCAACCAGTTGCGGACCAACTGCTCGGCCCGCGGAATGTCGTTGGCGTAGAGCAGCGCGCTCAACAACTCGGCATACGGGGTTTGATCCTCGGGGTTTTTATCCGTCCATTCGGTGCAGAACTGGACGAGGTCGGTCCAGCGCGACTGTTGCCGCAGCAGCCGAACGTAGGCGCTGCGGAGTTCGTTCTGCTTCCAACTCGCTGCGAACAGCGGCGACGCCAGCGATTGCCGCAGCCAGGCGTAGGCCGCGTCGAACTGCTGGAACTCGGCGAGCAGGTTGGCGTAGGCCGTTTGCTCGTAGATCTCGCCCGGCACTTCGGTCGCCAGTTCCTTCCGCAACGCGAGGAATTCTTCCGGCCGGCCGGTGTAACGGAGCACGTTGGCGTGATTCGCCTTCCAGTCGTGCAGGGCGATCGCGGCGTCGGCTTGCCGGGCGTAAACCGGGCGGAGTTGCGTCACAATCTCGCCGAACTCGTGCCAGCCGGTGATGGCATGCGCCTGTCCCATCACGTGCTGGGCGCGGGCCAGCGCCTCGGGGGACTCATCACCGACGAGCCGCGCGGCCGCCGCGACGAGATGTTGCCGGGCCTCTTCGTTCCGGCCCGCGGCCCGTTCGAGGCCGACCCGCAACCACCGCAAGGCGGGATGCTCCGGCGCGGCCTGTTCGATCGCCGTCAGTTGCTGGAACAGCTCGTCCCATTGCTGCCGCAGCGTGGCGTCGAACATGACCACGATGCGGTCCTCGACGGCTGGTTGCCCGGTGGCGAGTTTGCGACGCGCGGCGGCCAACTTCGGGAACGGCTCACGAAGAACCAGGACGTCCTTTCGCGGCGCCAGTTCGGTCGCCATCCGTGCGGCGAACGGAGCGGCTTCCAGAGTGGTGATGACCTGCGTCGTCACGTTCATCTCGCGACCGTCGGCCGTTGTGGTGCGGAATTTCGTCGGGAACCACAGCCCGGCGATTTCGACGAAGTCGCTGCGCGACTCGGTCGCGGTCACCTTGCCGTCGACATCGAGATGCTCGACCTGCACGATCGCGTTGCGGACGGTGTCGATGGTGAGCCGCATCGCCACGTGCGACTGCGCGCGATGCCGCAGCGCCAGCACCGCCCGGTCCGCCGCCGGGCGCGCGACCGTGGGGATGTACTGGCGATAAGTCGTTTCAAGCGGATCGACCAGCAGCGACGACCGGAATTGAGCGCTGTCATTCTTCTCCGCCGGACGGACGCGGCCCGTGGACATCGCCAGGTTCAACGCCCCGCGCTCATCGGCGTCACACCATTCGATGGTCGTCGGCTGCCCCTGGCCGACGTCGCGCGTGAGCCACGCGGTGGGTGAATACAGTTCCAGATGCGGCGGTGCGGCGGTCATCCGTTGCCACGCCTCGTTGAAGTGCTGCGCGGTGCGGCGGACTTCGAGACCGCCCGCGATCTGTCGCAACGCTTCGGAATTCGCCAGCGGTTGGACGAGTGCCAACGCCTCGGCCGTCCACCACGCGGGGGGGCGCTGCGTGGACGCTTCGTTCGGCGGCGCGGCCACCATCGGGAAGAGGATTAGCCACTCCACCGCCGGCTGCGATTGATACGCCTGTTTGTCACTCCCGTCGCGCAGGAAACGCTCCGACTTCGCTGCGGCGAGGCCGCCACCCCAGGCTTCGCCAGCGAACAGTTCCTCGCCCAGCGCCAGGCTGGCTCGTGATGTCGGAGAATTGATCTCGAATCCCGCCGCGACGGCTAGTTGTTCCTTGGCGAGTCGGCCATTGTCATCGAACGAGACATCCCACTTCCGCTTCTCATCGATTTCATACAGGTTGTGCTCTGCGTCATAGACCGCGGGGCCCAGCGCTCCGAATGGTGCGAACCCCGATTGGTCGGACACGCCGGACTGCGCGAGGATCAGTTCCTCCTCCATGCGTTCGCCGCTGAAGTCCCCCAGCGACAGCCGGTCGACCGCGTCGCTGTCGAAGTGAAAGAAGAGATCGATGCCGGCCATCGCAGGTTCCGCCGCGTACAAAGCGGGAACCATCACGGACCTCCCGAGCATGCCGCCGCTGCTAGTTCCCAAGCTGCGGTAGCTCCTCGCGCGACCCGCCGAGCGGCCGTAGTAGTCGTAACGGCGATTGGCCTCGAACACCTGCGGATCGCGGCCCAGACGCGCCCAATCGGCGAGAATCCGCTGGCGCAGCGCGAGCCGCCATTGCTCCGCCTGCCGCATCTGCTGTTGGGCGAGGTCGTAGCGCAGGCTCGCTTTGCCGTCGGCGAAGAACCGTTCGCCGTCGCGCATCTCGTAGCGCTTCCGCACGCCGAAGCGTTCGCGGTCGGCGTCGGTCTCCAGCACCAGCAGCGACGTGTACGGCGTGATGATGTGGAAGTCCTCCGACAGCCGGATGATCTCATCCCGCAGGAACGCGCTCGATCCCTGTTGCTGCAACTGGTCCAGATGCGACCGCGCCCACAATCGCGGGATGAACGAGTTCCCCTCCTCGGCGTCGCGGAATTGAATTTTGGCGACGTACCGCACGGCTTCGCTGCCGCGGCGGCCGGTGATGATCACCTCTCCCTGCTGATCGGACCCCGTCGGCAGGTAACGGCCGACGAGAATCTGCTGCATCCCCGCGGGCAGGTTGGGCAGCCGTTCGGGATAAACCGCCGCGACTTGGACGCCGCGGAATTCGACCTGCAGGTCTTTGAGTCCCGGCTGCATGATCTCGTTGAGCAGTTCGTGCGCGACGACGATGGACGGTTGCTCGCCGGTGATCTGCCGCTGCGAGCCGTGCCCGAGGTTCGACATCGCCCGCAGCACGACGGCTTCGGACGTGTTGCCGCAACTGATCGCGTGCCAGGTCGGCGGGCCGGCGGCGAATTGCTGCTTGTTCGCCGTGGCCTGTTCGGTCAACACCCGCAGCCGCGTGACGAACGCCTGTGGATCGGATTGCGCGCCGGTGACGATGCCGTCGCCGACGTAGACGATCTGCGTGCGCGACGTCGCTTTCGCGAGTGCCGCGGCGGCCATCGCTTCCAGATTACTCCAGCCGAGCGAGACCCGCTGGTCGAGTTGTTCGCGGGTCTGGTTCAACGTGTCGTCGGTGTTCGTCATCGGCTCGGGGAACAGCCAGGTCGTCTCCACGTCGCTGACGGCGACGTTGAACCGGTCCTTCGGTCCCAGCGACGACAACAGCGCGGCGACGAACTCCGACTGCGTCTGGCGCATCGCGGCGTCCATCGAGCCGGACGTGTCGCACAGCACGAGCAAATCGACCGGCTCGCCGCTGGGCAGGACTTCGCGCTGCCAGTTTCCTTCGGGGGACGGCGGCAGCAATTGCAGCAACAGATAGCCGTCGTCGCCGCGGCGGTGCGGGACCACGACCACCTGCGACTGCGTGCCGTCGACTTCGCAG
>JAWXBB010000525.1:0-5557 GCA_034439795.1 Planctomycetaceae bacterium
CCTTACCGGTGGGATAATACTTCGGCCCGGGACCGCAGCGGACGAGTTCCTCGTCGAGATCGACGACGGTATCGTACGGAAACTTCCGCTCCTGCGCGTCGACGCCGGGCATTCCGAGGCCGACGAGGCACAAGGTGAGTCCGAGGAGACGCATGGCAGGATCCACAGAAAATGATCGATAATCGGTCCGGAGCCGCGGGGTCGCACCGCCGCGGTGAAGCGACACAGCGCCCGCAGGCCGCCACTCGGCGGCGATCTCTAGCTGTTTTTGCCGGTTCGCTCAAGATCAGCCGGGGAAGGTCGCATTTTCCCCGGCGGCGGGGTGTGGTATGGTGCGAACCGGTGTTGACGCATCGACGGATGCTCTTTCGGAGCCGGGGCGTGTCACCCCGGACGAGCGTGTTGCCGTGTCAACGCCGAATCGATGCAAGACCGGGGCGACACGCCCCGGCTCCGAAGGCAGAATCTCGCATGGCGAAAACGAAAACCGAGACTCCGCCGCAACCGAAGCCGGCGAATCAGGACTCCGTCCGTGAGACGTTCGAGTCCATCGTCGTCGCGTTCGTGCTGGCGTTCCTGTTCCGCACGTTCATCGCCGAGGCGTTCGTCATTCCGACCGGGTCGATGGCCCCCACGTTGTTCGGCCGGCACAAGGACGTGGCCTGCCCGCAGTGCGGTTACGAGTACGAAGTCGGGGCCAGCATCGAACTCGACGAAGAGGGGAACCAACTTCTGCGGCGGATCACGCGGGCGTCGTGCCCCAACTGTCAGTTCGAGGCCCCGATCAAGAACCTGGCGGTCTTCAAGGGGGACCGCATTCTGGTCAACAAGTTCCCCTACGAGCTCGGCGATCCCTCGCGGTGGGACGTCTGCGTCTTCAAATTCCCCGAGAACCCCGAACGGAACTACATCAAGCGGCTGGTCGGGCTGCCGGGCGAGGCTCTGCGGCTCAGTCGCGGTGACGTGTATGCCCGTCGTGGCAATGAGGGTGCGTACCAGATTCTGCGGAAGGACGACCCGAACAAGCAGGCCGCGATTCAGATCATCGTCGCGGACGACCGCCAGCCGCCGAAGAAGCTGCTCAAGCAGGGCTGGCCCGAGCGCTGGACCGCGATGAAGCCGGAGGACGGCCCGACGGCCATCGCCGGGTGGACGGAGAACCCCGACGTCTGCCAAGCCGATGTGGACCGGCGCACCTACCGCGTCACCGCTGAAGACACCGCGTGGCTGCGGTATCGGCACTTCATCCCCACCAAGCTCGACTGGGACAGCGTCGAGGACGGCATGGCCCCGACGCCCAATCCGCGGCCGCAACTCATCACCGATTACTACGCCTACAACACGTTCGACCTGCACGGCAACGACAAGGATTTGTTCTGGGTCGGCGATCTCACGATCAGCGGCGTCGTGCAGGTGGACGCGCCAAAATCCGACGACGCGGCGATCGTGCTGGAACTCGTCGAAGGAGTCCGCCGGTATCGCTGCACGATCGCGCTCAAAACCGGCGAAGCGACACTGACTCGGACTGACGACCTCAATCCCGACGGCCCGGACATCGAACTCACAAAAGCCACAACGCCGGTCCGCGGCGCGGGCAAGTATCGGTTCCAGTTCGCGAACGTCGACGACCGGCTCTGCCTGTGGATCAACAGCTCGCTGATTCCGTTCGGCGACGCGGCGATCTTTCCGGCGGCGGTGATTCCCGATCCGCAGGTGGCCGATCTGTCGCCGGTGGGATTGGCCGTCCGGCATGCGACGGCGACGTTTTCCGATCTGGTGCTCAAGCGGGACATCTATTACCGGGCCGAGCGCGTGGACAACGACGATCGCGGGCCGTTGCCGAATCGGTTGAGCGACGGCGAAGGGGTCCACGAGATCATGGGGCACCAGCTTCGGGAAGTGTTGAGCGACCCGACGGAATACGCCCGGTTGTACAAGCTGAAGGCGTCGCAGCCGATCGACTTCGCCGCGTTGCAGGACGACGAGTTCTTCGTGATGGGGGACAACAGCCCGCAATCGCAGGACAGCCGGCTGTGGGCCAACCGCCGCGGGGCGGTCAACCGCCACGCCGTCCCCCGCAACGCGATGGTCGGCAAGGCGTTCCTCATCTACTGGCCGCACGGCATCCCGTTTCTCAACGACGGCCAGGGCTACCCGATCGTGTGGCACTCCGTCCCGAAAAACCCCGGCGGCCAGCCGATCGTCGAGAACTACCCCGCGTACACGGCCCCGTTTTATCCGCAGTTCATGCGGTGGCTGAAGAGGATTCGGTGAAGGGGGGAAGACCGCGAAACCGCAAGCGTGGGTGCGCACCCACGCTTGCGGTTTCGCGGTCTTCCTCCTAGTTTCGGATTCGCACGATCAAGGACGATCCCCCATGTCGCTCGTTGAATGCATCGGCCTCGTCAAGCAGTATCCGCGGCGGCCCAAGCGGGCCGTGGATGGCGTGAGCTTTCACGTCGACGCCGGCGAAATCGTCGGCCTGCTCGGTCCCAACGGCGCGGGGAAGACCACCAGCTTCCGCATGACCTGCGGCCTGGTCGCCCCGACGCAGGGGCGCGTGATGTTTAACGGCGTTGACGTCACCCGCTGGCCGCTGTACCGGCGGGCGCAGCACGGCATGGGGTATCTGCCGCAGGATGACAGCATCTTCGTCAAGCTGTCGGTCGAGCAGAACGTCATCGCCGTGCTGGAATTCCTGCCGCTGTCGTACAAGGAGCGGACGGCTCGGTTGAATCAATTGCTCGATCAGTTCGGCTTAGCCGACAAGCGGAAGCAGACGGCGAACACGCTGTCGGGCGGCGAACGCCGGAGGCTGGAAATCGCCCGGTGTCTGGCGACGAAGCCCAAGCTGATTCTGCTCGACGAGCCGTTCACCGGCATCGACCCGGTGACGATTCACAGCATTCAGGACATCATCGCCGATCTGCGGAACCAGGGGATTGCGATCCTGCTCACCGATCACCGCGAGCGCGAGACGCTGACGATCACCGACCGCAGCTACATCGTGTTCGCCGGCCGCATCCTGTGCAGCGGCGACGCCGAGACCGTCTTATCCGACGAGCAGGCCCAGCAATACTACTTCGGCAAGCGGTTCGACGCCGGCTCGATCATCGAAAGCAAGGGCGCGTTCCAGACGCAGTTCCGCGACGCGGCATGAAGCCCAGGGATAGCCATCCCTGGGCGACTTACGCGGCGCGCGACTGTTCCGTCACCGCCGATGCGCAGCAACTGCGGCGATCGGTCATCAGGCCCGCTTCGACACAGCGACGCCATTCCGTCGGCGACACCGGTTCGCGGGGCGTGGTGAACTCGACCACGGTGGTTTCGCAGCGGCGGACCGGGCGGAAGATCGACAGCGGCCAGCGCGGATTCGAGACCGACTGCACATCGACGGTTCCCGGAAAGCACGCCAGATGCCGGAACCAGCAGCCGGAGTGATGCAGCGCCCCGTCCGCCGATTCGGAGCGCCACAACAGCCGCCGGCCCGGCTTCAGCGTGGCCAGCACCTGGGCCGTCAGCACACGGGCGGACCGGCTGAGCAGATTCGCCGGCCAGGGGGCGGTGTCGAGCACCAGCACGAGATCGAACGTCTGGGGCGGCAAGTCCGCAGTGCTGCGTGAATCGAATCGACGGTATTCCGCGCTGGGACAACGCAACCGGCCGGTCAACACGGCGGCCGGGTCGTCGCACAAGGCCAGGACATCGAGACCGAACTCGCACAACCGCTCGGTCGCGGTCAGGGGCCGGGTGCCGATGACCAAAGCGGTTCCCCCCACGGGGACGGGCGATTTCAGCAGCAATTGCCGCCACAGCCGTCGTGGCAAATCCCGATCGACGGCGACGGCGTCCGGAGGCGTTGACCGTTGGTGATGTTCGGACATTGACAACCTCCCGACACGGCAGGCCCACAGGCGGGTGTTAGCCGTTGCGGAGAGGCGGGTCAATGGCAATTGGATTTTGAGTTTCTCGTCCGGAGGAAAGACCGCGAAACCGCAAGCGATCGCCGATCGACGCTTGCGGTTTCGCGAGTCTTTCTCTTTCGACGAATTCTCCCTTACGGTTGCCGGGTGGACGTTTTCGTGATCTGCAGGTTCACCTTGCCTGCGAGTTCCTGGCCGCCGATGGTGAACGTCATCGGACCTTCGATCCGCATGCGGCTGTGGTCCTTGTCGGTGATGCCGAGCTCCTGGTTGAACAGGAGTTCCCCTTCGCTGTCGGTGATCTTGAGGTCGCTCTGCGTGATCTTGAGCGGCGACGGGCTGTCGGCCGCCATGCTGTACGTCACCGAGAGCGGTTTCGAGACGATGCGGTGCAGTTTCCTGCCGTCCTTGTCGACGACGCCGGTGTACTCGAACTTAATGATGAAGCTCAACGTCTGGGCGCTGTCGAGATTCACGTCCGCGTTCCTCTCCCAGGTGTCGCCCGGTGAGACCGGCTGGTCGGGAAACATGCTGCGGGCCTGAACGGCGGCCTTTTTCAGCTTGTCGGGATCGAACAGGCCCTTGAACGCCGGATCGAGATCGGCCAGGGCGGCTTCCGGGACGGAGACTTCGCGGACCTTGCCATCCTTCTCGATGACCGACGTGATGGGGGTCTTGAACGACGTCCGCAGCGCGTCGGCGATCGGCTTCAACTGCGGGATGCTCGGCTCCTTGTCCGGATTGGCGGAATCGAACTGGAACTCAACGCCCGGCAATTGCAGGCTCGTTTGCATCACGTCGTGCTTTTCCGTGATGGTCAACGAGCCGTCCGCGGCCCGTTCGCCGGCGGTGAAGGCGGTGACGATGAACGCCGTCGCCTTGGTTTCGATGTTGTTGTCGGCGATGGTGAGCACCTGCTCGGTCTTGGTCTCGGTCTGGTAGACGGACTTGGATTTGGGCTGCTGCTTGAGCTCCAGCTTTTCCGCAGCCATCGCGGAGCCGGCGAGGGCCGTCATCAACAGCCCGGCGAGGAGACGCACTGAAGTCATGGTTGAACTCCGAAGGGTGAGAGAGTTTTCGTGAAGGGATTTGCGACCGCATCATACCGTCGGCGACGGGCCGGCGTCGAACGGCGCTCCGCAACTGGGACAGGCCGGTTGCACGCCGGCCCGCACGGTGCCGCAATGGGCGCATTTGTGCGGTCCCGCCTGCAGCGAGCGCTGTTGAATCTGCTTGAAGATGGTGTAGAACACGCCGCCGAACAGCGCCGCGTGCAGCAGCATCGGGATCAGGATCAGCACGACGACGACGGCGAAGAAGCAGCCGAAGCCGTAGAACATCGCGTCGGGAGCAAACATGGGTCACCGGCTCCGGGGGAGGTGTCGGCGGCCGACCGGACGATTATGTCGATTTGATCCGTTCGGTGCGACTGTCGGTGCTGGGCTGGCCTCGGGGACGTCACGGGGGATGAGTGGTGAGCAACATGTCGTCTCGGAGCATCATCATGATCCGCCAACCAGACTGGGAGACAGCCTTAGTGAATTACTATAGTAATTCACTTGGCCGCCGCCGTCAAGGAACTGGTTGCGAGGGATTACCGTGATTTTTGATTCTTGGCAGTGAGTACGCGGGCC
>JAWXBB010000526.1:0-3038 GCA_034439795.1 Planctomycetaceae bacterium
CCGACAACGCGGCCCGCCAAGTCCAAAACGCTGAAATCGCCGCCGGTCCCGTGGTCGCAGCGTCAGCAGGCCATGACGACGGCCGCCCGGGCGCAGTTGACGCCGTTGCGACTCATCGCGGTGGCGGTCTGTCTGACCGTGACGCTCATGGGCTATGTGTTGTATCGGCAGGCCCGTTGGAGCCACGCCCAATCCACCGTGCAGGCGTCGATCGACGCCGGCACCGAGGCACTCAACCAGCGCGACTTCCCCAAGGCCGCCGCGGCGCTCGATGAGGCGGCGACGGCATTGACGATCCTCGGCCGACACGATGACGCGGCGCAAACCATCCAGCGGCTCGCGCGGGAGGCGATGGTCTGCGACGGACTCTCCGCGGAAAGCCTGCCGCAAATGCTGACAGAGTTATTCGAGCAGCACGATGCCACGGACCTCTCGACGAGGTTTGCCCGACGGTGTGCGGGCCGTTGGATTCTGTTCGACGCGCCGCTGTATCTCGCCGCGGATGAGAAGAAGTCCGTGCTGTTCGATTTGCCGCTCCTGGTGGAGAAGGAATTGGTCGAAGTCCGGTTGGACGGTCATCCGTGGCCGTCGCTGCTGTCTGGCAGCACGGCGGCACTGCCGACGCGCGTGATTTTCGCGGCGCAGTTGGATCGGCTGGAACCGGCGACGAAGAAGAACCCCGTGATCCGTCTCTGGCTGCGGAGCGACACGGCGGTGCTGTGGTCCGAACGGGAGACGCTGGAGGCCCTCGACCTGCTGCCGACCGACGCCGACCAGTTGACCGTCGTCGACGGCATTCTGTCCACGCAACGCGATGTGTTGAAGGCGCGCGAATGAGGCTGCTCGTGCAAACGTCTCCGATGCGAGTCCTGTCCCCTCGCCCGCCGCTTCGGTGGGAGAGGGTTAGAGTGAGGGTGCCTTTGGCTCTTTGCTTTGAGACCAAGACAGAAGACGAAAGGCACCCTCACCCCCGGCCCCTCTCCCGACGAAGCGCCGGGCGAGGGGGGCAATGCGCCGCGATTCGCTGGCTGTGTGCGCTCCTCGTGGCGCTCGTCGTCGCAGCCGGAGCCAATCTCGCCACGTCCGCCGAGGCCGTGTGGTCGATCGAGAAGCTCAACGCAGCGCAGGGGAACTGGTCGCAACTCGCGGGAACGCCGATCCGCATCGAGGGGCGGGTGTCGTCGCACATCAAGGGGCAGATTCGTTTCCAGAAGTGCGAGCTGACGTTCCGGCTGGAAACCGATCCGGAACGAAAGCTGTCCGGTGTCAAGAACCTGGAAGTGCTCGGACGGTTGCAGCGCGACGGCAACAAGTTCGCGTTCGTCGTCACCGACTTCAAGCCGCTGCCCACGGATCGGGAGCACTTTCAGTCGCGCGAGGCGGCCCTGCGCAACCCGCCAGCGAAGGAACTGTACGAACTCGGCGGCTGGGCGGTGCAGCGCGGCACATTTTACGACGACAAAGATCTCCTCGAACTCGGCAAGACGTGCGAAGCCCGCGGGCTGGGGATCGAACTGCGGGAACTGCCCAAAGACGATGTCGAGGGCCGATTCGGGCTGGCCGACAAGGCTGTCGAATTTCAATTCCCCGCGGTGGTAGTCAACGAGATTCGACACGACGCCTGCCGCGAATGGCTGGCGCGGTGCCTCAAGCTCATGCCGCCGGAGGACGAAGCGTTGGCCGCACTGGAGGCGAAGGTCAAAGCGCTGTTCCCCGACGCCTTCCAGCCGCTCAAGGCGTGGCCGACGGACCTGACCCGCGATTATGCGCTCGACCCGCAGGAGACGTATCGCCAGGCCGATGCCAACCAGCGGCAGGTGCTGCACCGTCTGCTGGGTGCCGATGTGCAATGGCAACGGATCGCGCGGACGGCCGCCGCCGATGGCAGCAACGGCGCGGAAGTCGCCGACCGCATCGACCGGCTCATCCCCGAACGCCATTCCGCCGCCGAGCAATTCCGCGAGCGCGGACTGCTGTTCCGGATGAAGGGGATCGACACCGCCCCCCGGTCCGCGGCGCTGGAGCTCGCCGCCGCCTTCCGCGACCGCCAGCAACCGGAACGAGCTGCGGAAACGCTGCAGAAATGGCTGGTCGCCAAGGAGCGGCGGCTGCGTCCCGAAGAGGCCCCGCAATTCATCGAGCTGGCCGACGACTACCTCACGCTGGTCAACAACGAACCCAAAGCGGTCGCGTTGCTGACCGAGGCCCATCGCCGCGAGCCGCAGTCCACCGACGTCGTCAAGCGGTTCGAGACGCTGGGCTATCAGTTCGACGGCGTCCGCTGGAAGAAAGCGACGGCGACCGATGCGTCGGCGATGCCATCATCCCCCACGCAACCGGCCGCGATGCCGACGCAACTCGAAATCGGCATGACCGCAGTGCAACTGGAACAGTTGCTCGGACGACCGTCGGTCATTACCACGATGCGCACGGCGTCCGCGGTCGACGAAGTCCGCGTCTACGGCCGCCAGGGGGAAGGCTCCAGACTGATCGTGCAACTCCGCCGCGGCCCGGGCGAGACGCAATTCCTCGTCACGCGATTCGACAGCCGCTGACGTAGCCCTCTCGCTCCGCGAGAGGAACAGCCTCTGCTCATAGGGGCGATTAAAAAGCGGTGTCGTCTTTACGCTGAAGGCGTTGCATCTCAAAGCCCAGGGTCGCGAGTCGGCGAGCGCACCCTGGGAGGTGGTCGACGACAACCCCCATACCCTGAAAGGGTTTCATCAGGGATTGATGTCGCCGGTGATGCGACCCTTTCAGGGTGGATGCGACACGGACGCCAATCCCCCAGGGTGCGCTCGCAGACTCGCGACCCTGGGCTGTGTGATCGAACGCCTTCGGCGTACTTGACCACCGCTCAATGTCCTGCCACCAACCGCAACAGCCAAGATTGGGTTGGGAAACCGCTTCTAGCGCCCTCTCGCCGCGGTGTCGTAGTGTCGTAGTAGTCCGTCTATCGCTAATTGTCAGGCGTTGGGTACAGGGCTTTGAGTTTGATTCTGGCGTCGGCGGTGGTGAACCGCCAGTTGGCACCGAGC
>JAWXBB010000527.1:0-9834 GCA_034439795.1 Planctomycetaceae bacterium
CCCTGACCGGCCGGTCCCTCCGGGCCTCGGCCGCCCTCCCGCAGCTGGCGCTCGCGAGCTGACGCGAAGAATCGGACTACATCAACGGGCTGATAGGGTGAGGGGGCCGAGCGCTTCACAACGCGATGACCGCGAGACACACCAACCCGAGGCGTGAGCGAGGGCGAGCGCTCGCCCTCGCTGACGCTTCGGGTTGGTGTTGGATGCGGCAGGGAGCGTTCGCCCCCTCACCCCGACCCTCGCCCCCGAAGACGGGGGCGAGGGGGCCGGAGGGAAAGCCAACCACAATTGAGACACCCACCGTCGTGGACGATTCCCGGCCCCGCGCCCCGGGTGTGGTCGCTAATTGGTGGGGAACGTTTGTCGAGAGATTGTCTGCTTGGCCCCGGCCGGGGCCGCGGAGTGTAGCCACGGGTGCAGCGCAGCCCGCTTCGGGCGGAGCGCAACCCGTGGAAGGCGTCCGGGAATCAGCCGCGTCCCGGAGGGCCGGCGGAAGTTGAGGAACTGACGGACGCTTCCGTTGCCCCTGCCGGGGCAAGGTCCGCGCGTTCGACCTCGCCACGGGTTCCGCGTCGGGCGGCCAGGCCGCCGCGCCGCTCCACCCGTGGCGACATTCCGGTCGCCCCTATCGGGGCTGCTCGGGCCTCGGACCTCAACATCTGTAGACCACCGATTGGCGTCCACACCCCACCGCCCCTTGAGAATTGAGAAATCAACTCGCACCGGGCTGCCGTTCGGTACAATGCAGAGTTGTCTCCGCGGTGGTTGGGCCTGGCTCGAACGACGGCTGTGCTCTCATGATCCTGCGATTCCCACTCCGCTGGTTGCCAAACCTGTGCGGCTTCCTCGTGGCCGCGGTGTCGGCTGCCCCGGCCCGCGGTCAGGTGACGGTCGTCAATCCGCTCTCTGCGGAGTCGCTGGCGACGTTCTATCACCTCCCCGAAGGGGGCGGTGTGCTGCCGATGGCGCTCTACCGGCGGCTGGAGGTCATCGACGCGGCGACCGGGCAACCCACCGGGCAAACCTTTGCGGAGCGCATGTCCGTGTACGGCTTTCTGGCGGATGACGCCGCCGACCTGCCCGTCGGGTTCTCGACGGTCCCGCTCGATTTTGTCGGCGGGTTGCCGGCGCTCAGCCTGAACTGTGCGGCGTGTCACGTCGGGGAATTGCACGTCTCCAAACCGTCCGGCGTGACGCGGCTGCGGATTGTCGGCGGGCCGAACATGGCCGATTTCCGACGGTTCGCGCTGGATGTGCAGACGTCGCTCGCGCGGCTGGTGGTCTCACCGGGGCGGCTGATCAATGTGCTGGTGCGCGATGATCGCTTGCAGCCGGAGACCGTCATCTGGCTGAACCGACTGCCGCTGATGCCGACGGGCCGGTTCGACACTCGTCCCGGCAGCCCGCGGGCGGAAGCGTTTTATGCCGACGTTGCGGAGATGGTTCAGAGCGTCAGGAGCAAGACCCCGTCCAACAGTCGCGACGACAGGGTGCAAACCGTGTCCTGGGTTGCGGCCACGTCGCGCGGCTCGAAGGACGGGTCCGCCGCTCTGGTTGATGTCTATCGCAATCTCCAGTTGCTGATCGCCGAAACGGACTACTTTCTCGCCCAGGGCCGTTACCCGTTGACGACGCACGAGGGGTTTGGCCGGCTCGATGCGTTTGCCACCGTGCGGTATCTGCTCTTTCCGGAGGAGTCCGCCGACTTTCCGTTCACGGGGCCGGCCGGCGTGCCGCATTTGTGGGGCATCGGTCGCAAGAAGTGGCTGCATTGGAACAACAACACAAACTCGACCTTGCAGCGGAACATCGTCCAATCGCTGGGGACCGGGGCCTTGCAGACGCATTCGGGCATCAACACGGTCCACTTGCCGAATCTTGCCTCCCTGGAAACGATCGCGCAACTGATCGAGTCACCCCGCTGGCCGCAGGCCGTGCTCGGCCCGCTCCATGCCGATCTGGTGACGCAGGGACGAACGCTTTACCAGTCCCGCTGTGCGGCCTGTCACAACGCCGGCACGGTCGACCCCGCGACGGGACTGATTGAATACCGCCTCTTCACGCTCGGCGAATCGGGCACGGACCCGAATTATGCGCTGAATTATCATCGGCCCGTCGGCACGCGGCCGTTTGCGGAGTCGCTGGGCGAACGGATGCAGTCGCTGGAGTCGTGGTACTACTACCGCCGTGACCCGTCGAATCCGATCCCGATGAGCACGCAAATCGCCTGGAGCGGCGGCCCCACCCGGCTGCCGGCGGTCTGGCGCGATCCGTTGCAGGCCGGCACGAACGCCCCGGTCTACGCGGCGTTGCCCCTCAAGGGAGTGTGGGCGACGGCCCCCTATCTGCACAACGCCTCGGTCCCCACGCTGCGGGATCTGCTCAAGCCATCGTTGCAACGCCCGACGGTGTTCATGGTCGGGCAGCGCGAGTTCGATCCGGTCAACGTCGGTTACGTGCAACCCACCGCGGGCAGTCCGATTCCCGTCACCCATCGCTTCGACACTCGCGACGCCGGCAACTCGAACGCCGGTCACGAAGGCCCGGCGTTCGGCGCGGACGGCCTGACGCCGGCCGAAATCGACACGTTGCTGGAATTTCTCAAGTCGCTGTGAGATCGTCTGGGCACAATTCCGACGTCTTACGGGAATGCTGCTGATGGACTCCTCCACCGATTCCGGTCGGGACGCGTTGAATTCGTTGCCCCCCGCCAAGCCCAGCCGGTACGAATTGACGCTGCTCCGAGCGCTCGCGCGGCAGTTTCCGAACATCGACGCGGCGCTCGCCGAGATCGCGCGGCTGTCGGCCGTGCTCACGCTCCCGAAGGGAACGGTTCACGTCATCAGCGACATCCACGGCGAGGACAAGAAGCTCCGCCACATCATCAACAACGCCTCGGGGACGCTGCGTCCGCTGGTCGAACGCCTGTTCCGCGAGCGGATGAGCGAGCCGGAGTTCGAGGAATTCCTGACGCTGATTTTCTATCCGGCGGAAGTCACCGAACGGCTGGAAGAGACGTTGACCGACCGCGACGAACTCCGTTCGTTCGCGCGGCGGACGCTGCGGAATCAGTTCGAGCTGGTCCGCGTGCTGGCCTCGCGCTACAGCCTGAAGCGCGCCCGGCAGGTCTTTCCGCAGGAGTACGCCGATCTGTTCGCCGAGCTGCTCCACGAGCCGACCGCCGAGCGCGGCCGCGAATTCATCGACGCGATTGTCGACGAACTGCTGCTGCGCGGACGGGCGCTGCACCTCGTCCACATCACCGGCCGGCTGATCCGCAACCTGGCGATTTACGAGCTGATTATCGCCGGCGATTGCTGGGACCGCGGGCCGCGCGGCGACCGCGTCGTCGATTATCTGCGGCAGCAGCCCAATGTGTCGTTCGTGTGGGGCAATCACGACATCAGTTGGCTGGGCGCGTGTCTGGGACACGAAGCGCTGATGTGCCACGTGCTGCGGATCTCGCTGCGCTACCGGCGGCTCGGACAGATCGACGAAGGCTACAGCATTCCGTTGACGCCGCTGGAGCATCTCGCGCAGACGGTTTACGCCGACGATCCGTGCCTGCACTTTCAGCCCAAGACGACCGGGCTGCGGCCCAACGGGCTGGTGGCGTGGATGCACAAGGCGGCGGCGATTCTGCAATTCAAGCTGGAGGGTCCGCTGATCGCGCGGCACCCGGAATGGAACATGGACCACCGCCGGCTGCTGCACCACATCGACGTGGCGAGCGGAACCGTGAAGGTCGACGGCGTCGCGTACCCGCTCCGCGACACGCTCTTCCCCACGCTCGATCCCCGCGATCCGTACCGGTTGTCGCCGGAAGAAGCCGATTGCCTGGCCAGGCTGCGGCATTCGTTCGTCAGCAGTCAGAAGCTGTGGGAGCACATGCGGTACATCGTAGGAAACGGCTCGATGTACCTTCGCCGCGACGATCACCTCATCTTTCACGGCTGCGTCCCTTGCGATGCGAAGGGGGAGTTTCTGCCGATGCCCATCGACGGCGGCTGGTATCGCGGCCGCGCGATGTACGACGCCATCGAGAAAGTCGTGGCGTGGGCGCTGGAGCGCAAACAGCCGGCGCATCTCGACGTGCTGTGGTATCTGTGGAGCGGGCCGCGGTCGCCGCTGTTCGGCAAGGACCGCATCGCCACTTTCGAGCGCGATTTCATCGCCGACAAGACGTCGCATCACGAAACGAAAGACCCGTATTTCACGCTGATTCACGAGCCGTGGTTCTGCCAGAAGGTGCTCACGGAGTTCGGCGTCGAGCCGACGCAGGGACTGATCGTGAACGGCCACGTCCCCGTGAAGATCGAGGACGGCGAGTCCCCCCTCAAGCGCAGCGGCCAGGCGATCACCATCGACGGCGCGTTCTCGGAGGCCTACGGCGATCACGGTTACACGCTGGTGCAGGAGGCGGACCGCACGCTGCTCGCTCGGCATCACCACTTCGAATCGATCGACGCCGCACACCGCAGCGGCGTCGACATCATCCCCCACGTCACCGTCGTCCGCGAGCGCGACCGCCCGCGCCGCATGGCCGACACCGAGCGCGGCGAGCAGTTCCGCTGCGAGATCGAAATGCTCGAACGGCTGATCGAACTCTACCGCAACAACGACCTGCGTCAAGCCGACTGGCGCGTGGCGTCGCATCTGTGAGCCATCGTCGATCTCAGCACCGGGCCATCCCAACCGTCCAACAACCGGTCAGCGCAGTTCCACCGATTGATCGTCGTTATAGCCGCTACCCGCGTCGTTCGTGCGGTTCGTGCCCCAGCTCGTGAGGCGGGTCTTGTCTTTGGCGAGACGGACGTAGACGAACTGGTCGTCGGAATGGGCGTCCAACGGCACGGCCGGCAGGTATTTGGGGGCGAGCTCGGACAACGCCGCCGGATACTCGCCCCGTTCGTGGCGGAAGGCGGCAAGCGCGAGGCCGACCGTGATGAGGTCGCGGCGGACGCGGGTGCGGTCTTCCGCCATGCGGCGCTGGCGATACCACGGCCGCAGCGACATCGCCATCGCCTCGCCGATCCAACGGCTCGCGGCGGCCCGATCCTCCTTGAACAACTGCGGGAATTTGCGGTATTGCGCGTCGGCGGTCGCGTTCCATTGCAGATAGTCGCGGTCGAGCTCGTCGAACTGCCGGTCCTGCTCGCCGCGGTCGCGCGTGGCCAGCGCGCGAACGAAGCCGGTCTGAATCTCGTCGGCCCGTTGCAACGCCGGCTCCCACGGCAGGTCGGTCAGCCGCACCTCTTTCAGTTCCGGGTCGTCGGCCGCTCCTTCCACTTCGAAGAAGCCCCGCACCGATTCTTCGTCGGACTTTAGGAATTCGAGCTCCTGATGCAGGATGGCCCGTTCGCCGATGTCGGCGGCCCGGTTCGGCGACGGCAGGCGGGGAACCCGCTCCCACTCCCGCAGCCACAACGCCGCCTGCTCGCCGGTCAATCGGCCGCTTTCCAACACGGCCCGGGCGGCCTGGAAGGCGATCGCATCGTTGACGTCGGCCTTGGCGGCCGACACGTCGAACGGCGAGCCGACCGCCAGCAGGACGGCCCACCGCCGGCACGCCAGCACGTTCTCCAACGCCGCCGGCAGACTTTCGTCCTCCGCCTGGAGCAAACCCCGCGCACACAGACACTGCGTCAGAAACTGCAAGCGCCGCTCGATGACGAACGCCGCCGCCATCAGCCGCGGCGGCTCCTCTTCGGACAGCATCGGCGCGTAGTACCGCGGCTCGCCCGCCGCAACGACGACGGCGTCCAGCGCCCGCCGATTGGCGGTGAGGTAGTCGAGCAGTTCGGGAAACTCCGCACGCGTCCACGGCCGCTGGCAGGCCGCCAGAAGCTGCTCGCCGAGCTCCCCCAACTGGCGATCCCTGCCCTCGGGAACGATTGCCCCCTGGGCGATGACGTACGGCGACAGATACAGGAACTCCGGCCCCGACTTCGACACGCGCTCGATCCCCAGCAGGCTGAGCGAATCGGTCCGCAGCGACCGGTCGAAGGCCTCGACGCCGAACAGTTGCACCAGGTCCACGACGGCGTTGTCCGCCGGAACCACGTCTTTGGACAACGCTTCGTTCAGCGAACGCAGCGTGCCGGTCACGTCCTCGGGAATCGCTGGGGCCTTCAGCACCGGCCCGTCGGATCGCGCGGCGGATTCCTGTCCGCTCACCCAGCCGCTGAGCAGCAGGACCGCGGTGATGGGAAGCACGGCGGTCCAGACGGAGAATGGAGTGGCGGGATTCGCGTTGGTCATGTCAACCTCGGCAGATTCGTAAGTGCAGCGCAGAGTACGAAGTACATGGTACTGAGTACGGGGTGCTCCGTACTCGTCACTCGCCGCTCCGCTTCCGCCCCACGAACAGATAATGCAACCAGCGGGAATTCTACCTGCGCCATTGGCGTTTATCGCTGTCACAAACCGTGGTAGGATAACTCCACTGAAGTCATACGCGCCATCAAACGCATGGGCTTGGCTACAAACTGGCTACACCCAGCATGGGGATAGGGGGCACCCGACAAGCCGGAAGTTCCGCCGGCTTCCCCGTGCTGGTTTCAATCAACGGGACGCTCCCCAGGAACGGGGGCAGTAATGGCCGAGCATCAACAAACGGTCGCGGACATCATCGGGACGGAGTTCTCGACCGACTTCGCACCTCTGAGCCCTGATCATCCAAGCGGCACGCTAGAAAGTCTGTGCCTGAGTGCACGCTCGCTTGTCGACACCATCACCATAATGAAATCTTGGCTCCAAGGGGATCAGGGGGCCCAAGTCCTGCTGTCGCGTTTCAACACAGATCTGCGCATCATTCGCGATCTGCCGGCGGAATACGAGAATGCCGTGGCGGCGCTGTACCCGATCACCGGTCTAGAAATCGACGGTCGCATCGGAATCTGTGGTGCAGCGATCGCGCGCGATATCGGCCGATGGCTGTATTGGAGCATCCTACCGAAGTCTGGTCCTGATCGGGTGACACTGGCACTGGACGCGATCCGCGACGGCATACCGGACTTCGTGCCGATCAACTGCAGGGCGACGGTGTCGCGATGGCCTGACTTGAGGCCGGACTTTGACGCGATATCGGACAGCACTCTGCGTCGCATCGAAACGACGCTTCGCCGCGAACAGATGGCCATCACAGAGGTGGCGGATCAGCCTAAAGTTGCCAACGTCCGCGCGGACACTCCAAAAATCAACGAAATTCTCTCCCGGATGGAATGCCAGACAACGGCATTGCTCGTGAGTCAGTACCTCAATGGGAATTCTGATGGAGCAGACCGCGGAGCAATTAACGCCGAATTCCGCAGGGCAAATGCCCAAAAGCTCGGAAAGACGGACGACGAACGGGACGCGGCCTTCTACAAGATGAAAAGCAACGCCCGGCGAAAGGTTCGCGAGATCACCGGCGCGGACGAAGCGCGGACGAAGCGCGGACGGACAGCATAACCCGCGATTGCCAAGCTGAAAACACCGTTTAGAGTGACCCCATCGACGCTGATGAATCGCAGCGATTCACACGAACGATTGGAGAACTCAAACGATGCCTGCGACTCTCCCCTCTGCCGCGCCCGCGGGTGTGCGGCTTCTCACGGTGGCTCAGTTTGCTGACCGGTTCAGCATCAGCCGCGCCATGGTCTACAAGCTGATGGGCGCGGGCGCGATTCGCTCCGTGACGATCGGCACCGCCCGCCGCATCTCGATCGACGAGGCCAGCCGGTTCGAGCAATCGCTCACCGGCGGCGACGCCCGCTAGACCCGCGCATGAAAACGCCGCGCGGCTGGCAGGCCATTGCGCGGCGTTCGGAGGACTCGTCTGTGCCAGATTCTACACCAGCGACGCCGGACGGCAACGGGCTATCGCGAGATGCCGCAGCCGAGATCGTCCAGTTGCACGGCGAGATCGAGCAGGCTCTCCGCACCAGCCTGGATAAAGCCATGCGTATCGGCGAGTTGCTCGCCGACGTCAAGGCGACTCTTCCGCACGGGCAGTTTGGGACGTGGTGCGATCAGCACCTGCCGTTCACGGCGCGCACGGCGACGAACTACATGCGGTTGCACAAGAACCGCGACCGGCTGAAATCGGAAACGGTTTCCGATTTGGGGGCCGCCTACGGGTTGCTCGCCTCGCCGAAGCCGATCACGACAGAGTCGGCGCTCTCCGACCCCATTGGCGTTCTCGGCAACCTCGTTATCCCGACCCTTCACGCCCCCGACCTCGGCGACCACCTGCCAGAAGATTGGGAACCTGGGCCGCGCGAGCTACGCATCGGGTTCGTCCCTGACGGCCGCATGGTGTTGGTGGAGTCCCTGCCGGATCACCGCTACGTCAGGACGCTGGTGATCGACTCCGACCACGGCGGCATGGTGTACGACAAACGGGGCATCAACCGGCATTGGCTGCGGACGGCGCTTGACCGGGGCCACAACATCGACCCGCTTGCCGTGGAGTGGCGAGAACCGATGCCGGCGACGTCGGAAAACAACCCCGCGGCCGACGTGCTGCCCGAATGGAAATACGAGGTGGCAGCATAATCACCACCAAGCCCGCGCCGGAATCTTGGACCGTAACCCTCCGCGCCGAGGGCCGCGACAACCGACCGCCGATCGTTCGGTTGCGGGCGGTCCTGAAGTTCGCGCTGCGGGTCTGCGGGCTGAAATGTGTGCGGATCCTCCCCGAGGACGAAGGGGGGCCGCAATGACGTCGGCCGTCCAGCGGTACGGGCTGGTCGGCGCGCTCAATCAGAGTTGGCTCAAGCTCCCGACGTGCGCGATGCGTGACGTGGGGCCGGCTTCGCAGACGTTGGGGGGCATCATCAGCATCACCAGCAAGGAGACGTTCGCGTCGGCGCAGGTGATCGCCGATGCGGCCCGTGTCCCCGCAAAAACCTGCCGGAAGCATCTCGACACGTTGCACGACCGCGGTTGGATTCAGAACGAAGGGCGGCAGGCAACGCGGCGGGGCATCCCACGGCGGACCTGCACCATCAAGCTCACCAAGCAGACGAAAGACCTGATGACAGACTACGCCATCCTGCCCTGGTTCGCGACGTGCTACCTCGCCCGAGCGGGGAAGCTCCCCTGGTCAACTCGGGCCGTCCTCGGGGTCATCATGGCCCGGCTGTGCTCGCTCAAGGCGGCGGCCGAACGAGAGTCGGGCCCGCTGGCGGAAGACGAGGTCTTCGGCGCCATTGAGAACATGGGGAGCAACGAACGATTTCGGTTCAGCCTGTCGGACCTTGTGAAGCAGACCGGTTTGAGCCGGGAATCAGTCTGCATTGGCAAGCTCCAATTGTCGACTCTGCGGCTCATCGACATCGTCATTCCCGACGACCGCCAAGAGGCCGAACTGCTGGTGCCTTGCTGGGATCGTCAATTGGTCATCACCCCATCCAAACCGGGGTTCGTGACCGTCTCTTTGGGGTGGTCGGAATCTGGGTAGTGGGTGGTCGGAATCTGGGCAATACCCTAGTCGGAATCTGGGCACTGGGGTGGTCGGAATCTGGGCATCGGGGGTGGTCGGAATCTGGGCATCGCTCTTATCTTCAACCAGATTTATCTTAAAGCGCCCTGTCTCAAAGGCGCTTATCTACAACATCAGCGACGCCGAAACGGCATCGCCGACGACGTGTGTGACGAGGAACTTTCAGAAATGGATTTCCAATGAGCCAAGAGGCCATCGACCAGACCGCCGCCAAGCCCCGCTGCTGCCAATGCCGGGCTGCCAATGTAATCGCTCACGACGGGTTCGCGCCGGACAAGCGGCTCTGTCCCGTCTGCGGGACCGTGCAACGTGAGGTGATCGGCAGCAACGGGCCGGTGATGGTCCGA
>JAWXBB010000528.1:0-5808 GCA_034439795.1 Planctomycetaceae bacterium
GAGAATGACGGGAATCAGGTAGATCGGCTCCGGTCCCCACGACATTCCGAACAGCAACCGGCCGCTGACGAACAGCATCGTCGTCTGCAACACCGACGCCAGATAGAACGGCAGCGTCTTCCCGACCAGCACCGACACCGCCGAAATGGGGGCGAGCCGCAGCCGCCGCAGCGTGCCCAACTCGCGCTCGGCGATGAACGACCGGGCCATGATGTTGATCAGGAAGAACACGAACATCACGGTGAACCCGGGGACCAAAAACCGATACACCGGATTCCCCGTGGACTTCTTCTCAGGCGCAGCCACCGCGGCGATCGCTCCCTCACCGGTCGCCGCGCCGCTTGCGGTTTCGCGGTTTTCTTCCTCCGCCGGATCGGGCACGTGCGGCCGCATGAACGTGTTCCGCCGCGCGACCACCGGGAAGATGCTGCGGTAGATTTCGCTGGTCAGAAAGTAGCGGATCAATTCCGCGTCGCCGGCGGAAGGCGCGATCTCCAGCGTGATGTCGACCGCCTGCATGCCTTCGGCGAGCGCGCCCTCCTCGCGGTCGAACATGTCGCGGAGGATGAGTTCGTCCACTTTCGTTTCGTAGTTGGGGCCGATCACCAGCAGCGCGGACGCATTCTGCTTCTTGATCGCCTCGTCGGCCGCCGGGCGGGTCGGGTAATCTTCCAGCGTCAACTGGTCGTGCTTCTTGAGATTGGCGACAGTCCGGATCGAGAGTTCGGACTTCGCTTCATCAACGACGGCGATGCGGTAACGCTGCGGCTGATCGTTCTTCGTCAGAAACTGCCCCGTGGACATCCCCAGGATGGCGATGAACAGCAGGGGCAATAACAGCAACAGCACCAGCGCTCGCCGGTCGCGGAGCAGGAGCTTCAGGTCTTTGCAGGTGATGTCCCAGGCGCCCATAGCTGATCGTACCGCGGTCACCAGGCGGGATTCGCGACGCAACGACGTCCGTGGCCATGCGGGGGTCAATCGCGCAATCCGTGTCCGGTCAACTGAAGGAAGAGCCGCTCGAGATTCGACTGCTGCGTTTCAATCCGGTCCACCGTCAACCCGGCGGATTGCAGCCTGGACAGCACGGTCTGCAACACCGCGCTCCGATCGGCGCGGTCGCCCGGAATGACGACCGTCGGCCGGCCGTCGGCTCCGGTCTCGATGCGGGCCAGGTCGCCGAGCTGGCCGTTGAGCGTGCCTCCCGACACGGCGAGGTGCAGATCCGCTGACAGGCCGGACAAGAGGTGCTCAATGGTGTCGAAGGCCAGCATCTTGCCGTGGTCGATGATCGCCACGCGCTGGCAGAGCGCCTGCACCTCTTCCATGTAGTGGCTGGCGTAGATGACGCCGACGCCGGCCGCGGCCACCGCGCGAACGCAGTCGAGCAGATGCGCCCGCGATTGCGGATCGACGCCGACGGTTGGTTCGTCCAGGATCAGCAACCGCGGGCGATGCAGCAGCGCGATGCCGAAGTTCAGCCGGCGTTTCATCCCGCCGGAATACTCACCGGCGGGGCGTTTGGCGGCGTCGTGCAAGCCGGTGTCGGTCAGGATGTCCCGGCAGCGCTCTTCGAGGTCCGCGCCGCGGAGGCCGTAAAGTCGCCCGAAGAACCGCAGGTTTTCCCAGGCGGTCAACTCGGGATAGATCGCCAGGTCTTGCGGCACGACGCCCAATTCGCGCCTCAGCACGGGCAGACGGACGTCGAAGATTTCCCCGTCGAGCAGCACTTCGCCGGCATCGGGAGCGAGCAGCCCGGCGATCATCATCATCGTCGTCGACTTGCCCGCCCCGTTGGGACCGAGCAAGCCCAGCACTTCGCCGGAGTCCACGGTAAAGCTGACATCGGCAACAGCAAGATGCTGGCCGTAGCTCTTCCGCAGGTGACGGGCTTCCAACAGCGACATCGTCCGCAACCGGCTCCGCAGCCACTCGGGCTAAGTGTCCCGGACGCTTAGAGCGTCCAGGACACTGGCTATTGGTCTAGCTTATCACGAGCCGCTGCAGAACGGCACCAACGACCAGCGACACCGCTCCGACCCGCAGATTATCGTTGATGCGTGACCGCACAGATTCCGCAAACGCTGCGACCAGCGTGGCCCCGCCGCCGACGATCGCCGCCTGCGTCCACGAAATGCCCGGCCGTGATTCGCCCCAGAACGCGGCGGTCGCCATCACGCCACCGATCAGCAGAAAGCAGAAGAGGCCGGTGAACGACTTGTCTCGATTCCAAGGGAGCCGTCGGCCGCCGAGCGTCAATCCGCCGAGCGTGGCCGAGCCGTCGCCGAACGCCAGGATGACCAGCGTCATCATGCCGATCTCTTCCCGACCGCGGAACAGGCACAGTGCGGCGAGAATCGGGAGCGCATACCCCAGCACCGACGACCGGCCGTCGCGTTCGCCGGGCCGCGAAAACGCCGAGAACTGATACAATGCCGGTCCGACAATGGCGACCGTGATGACGAGCACCACATTCGCGATG
The DNA here is from genome assembly GCA_034439795.1 of Planctomycetaceae bacterium. Lineage (GTDB taxonomy): Bacteria > Planctomycetota > Planctomycetia > Planctomycetales > Planctomycetaceae > DSVQ01. The sequence goes on from JAWXBB010000528.1 coordinate 2,483, forward strand.
ATCGGACCCCACGGGTCGGTGTGCGGAATCACCCACAACAGGAACGGGAACAACCCCGGCAGCATGTGCAGCATCCGCCGCCGGATTTCCGACGGCTCCAGCCGCCCCGCCCAACGGGGGACCGGCAGGCTGATCGCGCGGTGTGCGGTCAAATCGACCGAACCGGCTAACGCGCTTCCCGACAGCGTTCGTAACGTGGCCTCGGTTCGACGGTCGAGCATCGGACGCACCTGCAATGACGTAACATCAACAGACGGCGGCGTCTCTGCCTCTCATTCCCCGGGCCACTCCCGTTAGCGCCGGACTGCGTTGAACATCGGCCGAACGGCGTCGGATAAACCGGTCAGAACCGTTCTCCTCTCCTTTATGAATCATCAGGAAATGCCGCGCCAACCCGCAAGGTTTTTTACAACTTCTTAACAAAAACATCCGGTCGCGACACGGGTCGCAGCCGGATGTTTCCTGGAATCGCTGGTGAACTTTTCCGCTTACGGCGACTTTTTCGCCGGCTTCGGATCGCACGGCTTGAGCGCGATCAGCACGTACGCCGTCGCCAGATTGGGGTCGCCCTCATACCAGCGGGCGTTGGAGTTGACCCAACTGCCGTTGGCCTGCTGAACATTAAAGAGGTGCTCGGCGAGTTCCTTTCGCCAGTCGTGCTGCTGACCTTTCGCATCCGTCAGGTAATCGACGTCGAGCGCCTTCAGGGCCTTGGCGAACATCTGGTGATAATAGAAGACGCCCTGCTGACCGAGACCGGGATTCTCCTCGACGGTGTAGAATTTCTGAATCCAGTCGTAGGCGGCTTTCACGCGCGGATCGTCGGGCTTCAAGCCGGCGAACACCATGCTCTTGAGGCCGGCATAGGTCATGCTGCCGTAGGACCGCAGGCCGCCGTCCGGCGTGTTGCCGGCCTGCGAAGTGCCGCCCGCGGCCGGGGTGTAATAGAAGCCGCCGTCGTTGATTTTGACGGCGAACGGCGTCGTGTTGTGTTCCGTCTCCAGGTTCTGGCAGCGCGACAAAAACACGAGCGCCTTCTGCACCGCGGGGTCATCGGCCTTGGCCCCCGCGGATTGCAGGGCTTCGAGGAAAAATACGGTATTGGACAGATCGGGACGATCCCCTGTGCGGCCGTATCCCTGACCGCCGAACTTGGGATCATCCTGGGGCGTGTCTTCGGATTCGTCCCATTGCAGGCCGCGGACGTACTTTTCCGCCTTGGCGAGCAGCGCGTCGTATTGACCGTCGCCGTTCGCCGCCTGGAAGGCCATCATCGCGATGGCGGTCTCGTAGTTGCCGTGGTTTCCCTTGGGGAAATACAGGCCGCCGTTCGGCTGAAGGAACGACTCCAGATGCCGGAGCGCCTTGGCGACCGCGGGGTCTTTCGGCGAGGCTCCGCCCGCGAGCAGGCCGTACGTCACCAGGCCGGTGATCCCCGGCGCTTCCGAGGATGTCCAGCTCCCGTCGCTGGCTTGCGCGAGCTTGAGGAATTCGATCCCCCGCTTCCGCGCGAGCGCCAGTTGCTCGGCGTCCGGGCCGACGGTCCCTTCGGCCGCGGACACGACGGCAGCCACCCCCATCAATGCCGCCGCCCACAGTCCCGCTGTGCGATTCATCACGTCTTACGCTCCTGAAAGAATCCGATACCGATCCATTCTAACGCAAATGCCGCGCCAGCGGCAGCGCGTCCTCTGTCTTCGTAGGGTGTAGTCGAGGCTTTGCGAGGCTCACCCTCTTCGTTGGAGTCCAGCCTTTAGGCTGCCCTTCGGACGCGGGGCGACCATTGAAGACAGCCTAAAGGCTGGACTCCAACGGGGTGAGCCTCGCAAAGCCTCGACTGCACCCTACGAAAACACGCTATGATGACGGCTCTCCTCGTCGTCCGTTGAGGACCGCTTCCCCATGCCCGAAGGCTTTGCTCCGCGACTGGCGTTTCCCGGCGCGGAATCGGCGTGGGCGGTCGGGCATGCCGTGGCGGTCATTCTTGCGCTCGTGTTGATCTGGCGGCTGCTGCGGTGGGAGCGGGAGTTGGTGCCGGCCCGGGTCGGCTGGACGCTGCTGGGACTGCGGTTGTCCTGTCTGGTCGTCGTCCTGTTGACGTTGTTCCGACCGACGTGGGCCTGGGTCGTCAGTCGGGAGGAAACCGGCCGCGTGGTCGTCGCGGTGGACGTCTCGGACAGCATGTTCACCACCGATCCGCAAGCCTCGACGCGCGAGCGGCTCGGGTGGGCCGTCGGGCTGGGCTGGCTGGACCGCAGCGTGATGCCGGCCGATCCGCCGGCAGACGCCAGTGCGCCGATGGGCCCGCCGGACGGCGTCGATGCGCGGGTCTGGTCCGATGTCGTCGAGCGGATGCGGACGGTGTCCCGTGCGGAACTGGCCCGGCGGTTGCTGGTCGACGGACGCCGTCCCTTGGTCAAAGATCTCGAATCGCTGGGGCCGGTGGATCTCGCCTGGTTCAGCGGCGTCTCCCAGCCGTTGTCGGCGAAGCGATTGACGCCGCCCTTGGAGGTTCCACCGGCGGACGTGCTGCCGGAATCCACCCGCTTGGAAGCCGCGCTCCGCGCCGCCGCGGCCGTCGCGGCGGAGGGCCACGTGCTCGGCGTTGTGCTGCTGACCGACGGCCGAGACACCGCGTCGGCGGAAACGATTGCCATCGCCCGTCAACTCGACGAAAGCCACATCCCCATCTATCCCGTCCTGATCGGCTCCACGCGGCGGCCGCGGGATCTGTCGATCCTCTCTGTCGACGCCCCGCAATCGGTTTACAAGGGCGATCACCCGAAAGTCCGCGTACTGGTCTCAACATCCGGCTTCGCGGGAACTTCGCTCGAATTGACGCTGGACCGCGCCGAGTCCGATCCGAACGTGCCGCCGCAAACCCGTACGATCACTGGCGCCGACGCGCCGCAACTCGTCGAGTTCGAGTTGCCCGCGGAGGAACTCGGCCGCCAAAAATATGTGACGACGATCGCCCCGCAGCCGGACGAACTTCGGCAGGACAACAACGCGCGGCCGTTCGCCATCCAGGTGGTCGACGACCGTACGCGGGTGCTCCTGGTGGATGGCGAGCCGCGGTGGGAGTTCCGCTATCTCGAAGCGGCGTTGTCGCGCGACGAGCGGGTGCAGCTCGACGTCGTCCTGTTTCAGCAGCCGTATCTGGCGTTGTTGCCGGAGCCGTTCTTTCCGAACGACTGGCCTGTCTCCGAAGATCCCGCAGAGGATTCGCCGTTTGCGGACCGCGACCTCGTCGTCCTTGGCGACATTCCGCCGGAACACATGGCGGACGCGAACTGGCAAGCGCTCGAAGCGTTCGTCGGCGAGCA
>JAWXBB010000529.1:0-5234 GCA_034439795.1 Planctomycetaceae bacterium
AGAGAATCAGCCCCGTTTACACCGGGAAATCGCGCAGGAATTCGCCGCCGCTCCCGCGGCCCGGTGTTCTCCAGCCCAAAGACAGGGCCCCCTGGGCCCGGCGTGAGCGGGCGCGGGAACGCACGACGGCCACGACCTACGACAAGGGCCACGGCCGGGTCGAAGTCCGGACGCTGACCAGCACCGTCGCCCTCAACGACCATGTCCGCTGGCCGGGAGTCCAGCAGGTGCTGCGGGTCGTCGGCCAGCGCACGCAGCGCGGTCGAACAGTGAGCGAGACCCGCTATTTCGTCACGTCGCTCCCGCGCACAACGGCCGACGCGGCCCGACTGCTGGCCCTCGTCCGCGGTCATTGGGGAGCGATCGAGAACGGCCTGCACTGGGTCCGCGACGTGGTCTTCCGCGAGGACCGCTCGACCATCAGCCGCGGGCACGCGCCGCAGAACCTCGCCGCCCTGCGAAATGCGGCCCTCGCATGCCTCCGCGCCCATGCGGCCGGAAACTTCGCCGCCGCCTTACGCAGCCACTACCGGAAACCCCAACGCCTCTTCGCCAAACTCGGCCTCTTGTAAAAGACGATGGCCCTGTCATTCGACGGGATCGTCCGATCACGAATGTCACCGGCATCCCTTGCCGCCGACAGACGGTCGGTTAAGATATCGAATCCCGCGGCAGCCTGCCAACCTGCCATCCAGCGGTGCCCCTTGCCCAAGTGGCGGAACTGGCAGACGCGCTAGGTTGAGGGCCTAGTGGTAGCAATACCGTGCAGGTTCAAGTCCTGTCTTGGGCATCTTGATTCGCTGAAACGACTTACGTTACCTTCGGTTGGTCCGAAGTGCAGCACAAAACGAACGGGAATCGGTGCAAAGTTGCACCGAAACCGGAGTGCTGCATCATGTCGCGACCAAAGAACACCGTCCCGAAATTCTGCATCGACGGTTCCGGCCGGGCCTTTACCAAAGTCGAGGGCCGATTTATTTCGCTGGGCCGGGGGGACACCTCAGAAGCTCGCCAGCGGTATGCCGAGGTGCTGTCAGACCACGCGCAGGGCCGTCTGATCGCACGGGCCAAGCGTCAGACCGCGATGCCGTCTGACCTCACCGTCAACGAGTTGTTGCTCCAGTACGTCACCAAGGAACTGCCGCGGTTCTCATCTGCCGAGTGGCATTGCCAGCTTGGGGCGATTCGGATTCTCCGGGAGACGTTCGGGGCCGTGCCCGTCTCCGACTTCGGGCCACTCAGGTTCCGCGTGGTTCGCGACGCGATGATCGGCAAAGGCTGGTCGCGCGGGTTCGTCAACAAACAGGCCAAGCGACTGCGGGCCGTCTTCCGCTGGGGTGTTTCGTGGGAACTCGTGCCGAACGCCGTGGCCGACGCGCTGGGCACCGTGAAGTCGCTGGGGGCCGGGGAATCGACCGCGCCGGAATCAACGCCCCGGATGGCGATCCCGCTGGCAGACATCGACACAGTCCGCGCCAGCCTCAAGCAACGGCACCGGGACGTGCTCGACTTGCTGCTGATGACCGGCGCTCGCCCCGGTGAACTGATCGGGCTGACGACCGGGGACATCGACCGCACCGGCGAAATCTGGCGGGCGGACCTCGCACACCACAAGACGGCCCACAAGGGGAAGTCGCGGACGCTGTTCTTCAACCCGACCGCGCAACTGATTCTGCAGAAGTATCTCCAGGCCGACGCCTCCGCACGGCTGTTCCCGTTCAACCGGGTGACGTTCGGCAACGTCATCAAGGCGGCGTGCCTCCGGGCCGGCGTGACCCCGTTCGTGCCTCACCAGTTGCGGCATACGGTGGCGACCACCATCGCCGATGAACTCGGCACCGAATCCGCACAGCGGCTCCTGGGGCACGCTACAGCGGCAATGACGCTGCACTACAGCAAGGCCGCGGACGCCAAGGCCATCGACGCCGTGAAGAAGCTCGGTTGATGATCGCCGCGAAAGCGGTATGTTGACAGCACGCGGACTACTCCGACGGGAGGAAAAGGGAAATCCTGATCCCCTGTCCGCGTTGCTTCTCTTTCAGGATCACCGGCATACAGGGAGCCGGAACGATGACAGCCGAAGAGGCAATTGCCGAAATTCGCTCGATTGCAGGCGATATGGCAATCCGTGGCATTCACCCCGGAGAAGTCTCTGGTAGCGTGCAATATCGGGTGAAGGACTTTCTGTACCGTTGCCCATTTCAGCCGTGGTTCGCCAAGGGGCGCAAGTACCTGTCAAAGCCCGGACCTGGCGTCACGGTCGAACTCGATGATGGCCAAACCGTGGTCATCCCGATTATCGCCGAACACGGTGGAGTACCGGCAGTCATTGATGACACCGCGGTAGAAATCTGCAAAGCGATCATCGAACGGCTGACGGTGGCGAACTGGCGGGAGATGGTCAGTTGCGAGATGACTCCGCAGTACCGCGACTGGACGCCGGAGGTCGCGGAAGCGGCGATACTCAGAGCGGCGCGGGAACTGCCGGACCTGTGCGACAAACTTGAACAAGCCACCGGGGGTGCGGCCGTTCCAACGGTGGGGGCGGAACCGGGCCCGAAGCCTCCGCCCCCCGAATGGCTCGGCCCCTTCACCGTCGCGGACATCGTCGCGCTGACTGGTGATTCCGAACGGACGATTCAAGACCGCCTTACGAAAGGCGACTTCGGGAACTGCTCGCACAGCACCAAGGGCAGACGCTACATCGACGCCGAAAAGCTTCCGCCCGATGTAGCGGCTCGCGCACGGGAACTGATGAATACCCGCGACGCGAACCGGAAGAAACCGGCAACAACCGGCAACAACCGGCAAAGCGGCTCGTGACGGCCGCGCCACCGATTGTGCGATGAAAAGCCCCCGTATTGAATGCTGAGACCTAATCGGTTTCGCACTCTCACGGGGGCTATTTCATGGCAACGGCAACTCTCACTGACTCTTTGCGTGAAGCGCTCACGCTCGCACAGGCGGCGCATCTGTTCGCGCCCGTCCCGCACATCGCGACTCTGCATCGCTGGCGGACCATCGGCGTGATGGCCAACGGTGTGCGGGTCAAGCTCGCCACATGGCGGCGCGGTGGAGTGGTGACGACGACTCCCGCGGCCGTTGAGGAATTCCTACGCGCAATCAACGTCGGGGCGGACGACCCCGGCGACTCTCCGACCGATGCCGCGCGACGGTCTCGCGCAGCGGGCAAGGCGCTCGAGACAATCGGGGGCTGATTCACACCGCGCATGAAAACGCCGCGGGGACCGGGCAGGTTCGCGGCGCTTTCGGGAGGACAGTTGAATGGATTCTACACCATCGACGTCGGACGGCAAGACGCTGTTCGTCGTTACCTTGCAACCGACCGGGCGTGATTCGCGTCCGCCGGTCTATCGGTTGCGGGCGCTGCTCAAAATCGCGCTGCGGGCTTGCGGGCTGAAATGCGTTCGGCTCGTCTCCGGTGATGCGGAGGTCGCGCCGTGACATACATCCCCTGCCACGAACAGCACGCGGACTCGCAAGAGGCAATGGACTGCATCCGCGCTGCCGCGGCCGCGAGGGCCGCGAACCGGTCGCCAGAGTGGGACGTGCAGTTGCGGCGGTTGATGACGCCGGAACCGGCGGGACCGTACACACCCCCTCCGCCGAAGCCGTTGCCGATCGGGTTTCAGTTGCGGTTCGTCCAGACGCTCGCCACGGCCGTCGAGTTTCGCGGCGCGGTCTCCGCATGGATGGGAGTCGCACCTTGACGTTCCCCATGCCCGAACAGTCGCCAGACTTCGGACGCTTTGATGGTGTTGCCGCCGCAAACCATGCCGGCGGCGGCGATGCCTATTGGGCCGAGCGCGCCGAGACGAACGGAAGCACGCCCCGCCGCGACGCGATTCCGATTCCGAAGTTCTCCGCGGGCGAACTGCTTGACCAGTATCCAAATCTTCGACCGCCGGTCATCGAAGGGCTGCTGCGGGAAGGCGAAACCTGCAACATCGTCAGCGTCTCCAAGGCCGGAAAATCGTGGCTGTCGTATGGCATGGTGCTGTCGTTCGTCACCGGCCGGCCGTGGCTCGGAAAGTACGCGACGCGCGGCGGACGGGCGCTGATCGTTGACAACGAATTGCATCGCGAAACGCTGTCCTATCGCATCCGCACCGTCGCCAGCGCGATGGGAATCAGCCGGGCGGAGTACGAGAACAAAATCGAAGTCTGGCCGTTGCGCGGGCTGTCTCACGACGTACACCGCGTCTGCGAAGAACTGCGGGCCATCCGGCCGGGTGAGTTCGGGCTGGTGACTCTTGACGCATGGTATCGGGCATTGCCGGACGGGGCCGACGAGAACAGCAATGGCGATGTGATGCGGCTGTACAACGTCATCGACGGGGCCATTGAGCGACTGCGGGCCGGCTTCAATTGCGTCCATCATTCGAGCAAGGGCGACCAAGGCACCAAACGAATCACGGACGTGGGCAGCGGGGCTGGCTCGCAAAGTCGGGCGGCGGATTGCCACCTCGTGCTGCGGGAGCATGAGGAGGACGATTGTCTCGTGCTCGCCGCGGCCCTTCGCAGTTTCGCTCCCGTGGAACCGATGGTGCTTCGCTGGACGTTCCCGACGTGGACGCCGGTCGATGATCTGGACCCGGCGGCGCTCAGGCAGCCGCCGACGAAGACCGACCAGCGGCAGGCGTCAAAGGACGCGGAAGGGTGCGGCAAAATCGTCGAGGCGCTGCGATTCGAGGAATCCGGGACGGCGTCTCAATTGCGAAAGTGGACCGGGTTCTCGCCCGACCGCATGACCCGCCTCCTGGCTGTCATGGTAAGCGACGGACGCCTGATTCCAACGCCGACCAGTGTTCGTGGTAACGACTGTGACCTGTACCAATTGGCTGACCATTTGACACCCAAGAGGGACGTTGTCGGGACGTTGTCGGTCAACGTACCCGACAACCCGACAACGTAGGGGGGACGTTGTCGGGTCGGCACCCCTAAAGGGGGATGCCGACAACGTACGACGTTGCGACAGCGTCCTCCCCCACCGGGCAAATGACAACGTGAAGCGACCGACAACGTCCCAAGAAGAAGGAACCGACCCAATGACCGCGACCATCAACCAGACCGTCACCACGCCCCGCTGCTGCCAATGCCGGGCTGCCAACGTCATCGCTCACGACGGGTTCGCGCCGGACAAGCGGCTCTGTCCCGTCTGCGGGACCGTGCAACGTGAGGTGATCGGCAGCAACGGGCCGGTGATGGTCCGA
>JAWXBB010000530.1:0-6316 GCA_034439795.1 Planctomycetaceae bacterium
AGGGAAAGTCGTTCTCAATCTGGTTGTACTGGGGAGGGAAGTAGTACGCCTCGGGTTTTCCCTTCTGCCCGACCTGGCTCGCGAAGGCATCACTCTGATGAAGATGATGCGGAATCGCGCCCATATTGTCGAAGAACTTGCAGAGCAGATTCCAGCCGCCTTCACGCTGCATGGTCGACGACCCGAGCAGCAGGTCGCCACCCTCATCGACAAGCGCCTTGAACAGCACACGCGCGCCGTTGTCGAGCCGCACGTAACTGAGACCTTCATCTGCGGGTGTGCCGGGACCGTTGGAGGCGTGTGTGGTCGAGCTGAACCACCGCTCGTTGATGCCGCCGCGATGTCCGCCCAGCGCGTAGAGATCGTCGGGGTGCAGCTTCAGCCGGCGGCCCGGAACCATGAACGTGCGCGGGACCCAGCAGGGTTCCAGCCGGAGAATGCCGGCGCCGGCGTCGATCGCGTCCTGCGCGCCGGCCCGTTGGGAGGTCGATTTCGTTGGCATGTACCCTCAGGTTTGGCGATCCGACCCGACTGATGTATCACTGCTGCGGATACATCTGCAAGGAGAACGACGTGGGCGAGATTCTATACCGGGGCCGCCGGGCGGCCGTTGTCGAAAACAGCGATCTGAGGGTGACGGTGCTGCAGGAGGGCGGCCACATCGCCGAGATGTTCGACAAGGCCGCCGGCGTGAATCCGCTCTGGACACCGCCCTGGCCCACGATCGAACCCTCGTCCCACGGTCTCACAACTGGCGGGGCGTACGGCGACGGCAGCGATGCGAAGCTGCTGGCCGGGATCATGGGGCACAGCCTGTGCCTCGATCTCTTCGGCCCCCCATCCGGGGCCGAGGCCCGGGCGGGCCTCACTGCGCATGGGGAAGGGTCGGTGGCACCCTACGATCTGACGGTCGGCGACGGCACCCTGATCGCCCACGCGCGACTGCCGATTGCCGGCCTCGAATTCGAGCGGCGCCTTTCGCTGAATGGACGATCGCTCGAGATTCGCGAGACGGTCGTGAACCTGTCGGACGTCGATCGCGCGATCGGATGGACGCAGCACGTGACGCTTGGGCCGCCATTTCTCGAACGCGGCGCGACCCGGTTCGGGGCATCGGCGACGCGATCGAAAGTGTTCGAGTCGGCGTTCGGCGCGGACGACTATCTGGAGGTCGGAAAGGCATTCGATTGGCCGATCGCGCCCCGGGCAGATGGCGGGACTGCCGACCTCCGGGTGCTCCACGGCGAGAATCGCTCGAGCGCGTATACCGCGCATCTCATGGATCGATCCCGGACGGCGTTCTTTGTGGCGTTTGCGCCCGCGTTCGAGCTCGTCTTCGGATACGTGTGGCGATCGGCGGACTTTCCGTGGATGGGCATCTGGGAAGAGAACCACAGCCGGCAGCAGGCCCCGTGGAACGGGCAGACTCTCGCGCGAGGGATGGAGTTCGGCGTATCCCCAATGCCGGAAACGCGGCAGGCGATGATCGATCGCGGTCGCTTGTTTGGTGTCCCGTGTTTCCGCCTGATTCCAGCTGGTGGCTCGGTTCACGTGGAGTACTGCGCGATACTGCGACGGGCCCGGACAATTCCCGAATCGCTCGACTGGCCCACGTGATAATCTTGCGACCTCGTTTCCATACCACTCCAGGGGAAGAATCATGCGATCAGCACGAGCACTCCCGTTTCTGATGTTCCTGGTCGCGGCCGCCGTGCCGCTCTCCGGCCAGCTGGCGCCGGCGATCCCGTATGCGCCCAAGCAAAGCGATCGACCGGAAGTGATCGCGGCAGACGAGCCGGGATTTCAGCCGATCTTTGATGGCAAGACGCTCGCCGGCTGGGAGGGCAATACAACCTACTGGCGCGCCGAGAGTGGATCGATCGTCGGGGAGATCCTCCCGTCGACCGTCATCAAGAGCAACACGTTCATCATCTGGCGTGGCGGCACGACGGGCGACTTCGAGCTGAAGCTCGACTATCGCATTACCGAAGGGGGCAACAGCGGCATCCTCTACCACGTCACCGAAGGGGCGGCCACAAGCTGGCACGTCGCCCCGGAGATGCAGGTGCTCGACAACACGAAGCACCCCACGCGCGACAAGCGGCAACTCGCCGGCGCGCTGTACGACCTCTACGCCCCGCCGCGCGACGTGACCCGCGGCACCGGGCAATGGAACACGGCCCGCCTGATCGTGCAGGGGAACCGCGTCGAACACTGGCTGAACGGCGTGAAGCTCGTGGAGTACGAGATCGGCAGCGCGGACTGGCAACAGCGGGTGGCCAACAGCAAATTCCAGGACAAGCCCGAATTCGCCCGCGCGACCACCGGCCACATCTGTTTGCAGGATCATTCGGACCGCGTGGAATACCGCAACATCAAGTTACGCCCGTTGCGGACCGTTGGTTCAGACCGTGCTGGCGGCCAATAATGATATGAGGCCGAGGGAGCGATGGCCGCGCACTCCGAGTTTTCCTCGAACCGTGAAAAACTGCTCGAACACCTCTTCATCGGTGAAGTGCTCAAGCATTTGTGGTGCCGCGGCGTCACCACGGCGGAGTTCTTACGGCCGGAGGTGGACAGCGGCGGCTATGATCTGGTGATTGCCTGCAATCGAATCATTCGGCACGTGCAGTTGAAGGCGTCGCACAGTTTGGCGAAGACTGCCCGCCAGAATGTCCATCTGAGGTTGGCCGATCAACCGAGCGGTTGCGTGGTGTGGATGAAGTTCGATGAGACGACGTTAGCACTTGGGCCGTTTCTGTGGTTTGGAGGAGCTCCGGGAGAGAGGCTGCCTGTTGTCGAGGATTATCAGATTGGTCGGCACACGCGCCGCAATCTCCAAGGCATCAGACTGGAACGTCAGAACATCCGAGTGTTACCCGCTGCGGCGTTTTCCCCTGTTGCATCAATCCCCGAATTGGTCGGCCTGCTCTTTGGGCCAATTGGTACACCCAATGCGTAGGACGATGCGGACGGGTGGCTGGGTCGAAGGCTTTGCGCCGACCCAGGCGAGATGGGAACCAGATTTCTGGGTCCGTCGAAGACTCCGACCCAGCCACCCGACGCACCGTCACTCCACCGCCGGAACCGGCGGCGGGGCGCTGTCCTCGGGCAGCGTCGCCGGGGTGGCGTAGTCCCCCTCGAACGTCTGCACGGACGGGGCGAGGCTCTGCGGATAGACGCCGTAACTCACCGTCGGGGCGGGCGTCTTCGGGGCGTCGCGGCGGTGGACTGGCGGGCCGCGAAGCCACTCCTTCAGTTCGGCGTCCTCATAGGCCTTGTCGGGCCACGGGCCTTCCTGCAGGTAGACCTCGTTGTAGTCCAGCAGCGTCCCCTTTTCGAGCTGCACGTTCTTCGCCGCCAGCGTGTACTCGACCAGCGACCGGTAATACGCGACGTCGGCCTCGGCGACGCGGCGCTGACCTTCGAGCAGCAGGTCGAGCGTGGCGTTGTCGGCGTCGAATGCCGCCTGCACCGCCTGCAATTGCTCCCGCGCAGCGAGCCGGCGGTTGAGGTTCGTTTCGACGATCTGCCGCGCGCGTTCGAGATCGGCGATGGCGTTGCTCAGATCGTAGACGACGGCCCGCTCCTGCTCCAGCAGCAGCGACCGTTCGCGGGCCAGCAGCAGTTCCGAATTGCGAACCGCGGCGAACGCCTGACGGAAACCGATCGGCAGCGAGAACTCGAAGCCGACCTGCCATTCCTGGAAGTCGCCGCTGACGAGATCGGCCACGGCGTTGTTGAACCGGCCGTCGATTTCGCTCCCCGCGGGGAACAGGTCGTCGCCGAAGCCGCGCCAGCGATACCGGGCGACGGCGTCGAGCTGCGGCATCAGGAAGTTCTTGTTGGCTTCCAGTTCCGCCTCGCGCTTCTTGATCTGCCACTTTTGACGACGAAGCTCGACGCGCCGCGTCAGCGCTTCGACGAGGCTGATCTCCCAATCGAAAATCAGCTCCGCATGGAGCGGCTCCTCGGACGGACGAATCAGGCGACCGTCGCTGATCGGCAAGCCGATGAGCAGCCGCATCCGCCGCTCAACAACGTACACGCCGCCCGAGCCGCGGAACGTGCCGCCGGTGCTGCCGTTGTTGGTCCGCGTGCCGTCGATCAAGCGGCCGTGCAGCGCGTTCTGAGCTTCCTCCTGGAAGCGGTAATACTGCTCGCGGGCCTGGGCCTCCTTCTCGGCTTCCCCGCCGCGACGGCCCTGGTCGTAGAGGGCATGCACCCGCTGCCACGTTTCGAGGGCCGCATTCCGCGCGGCGAGCTTGGCGTCGAGATCGCGATAGGCGAAGTAGAGATCCCAATACGTGTTCTCGACATCGCTGACGAACGTCCGCACCGACGCCTCGAAGTCGGCGAGCGCCGAATCGGAGTTGATCCGCGCGATCACCACGCCGTTGATGAGTCCCGGCTGGGCGTTAGGTCCCGCCAGCCGGTTGAAGTTGACGCCGCCGCCTTGCAGGATCGGGTGCCGGCCTTCGAGGTCGAACCACGTCGTCCACGCGCTGGGGACGAAGTTGCCGGGGGCGTTGTTGGCGTCGTACTGCGTGTAGTTCTTGAGGGCGAACTGCGTGCCGGTCGCGCCGGTCTTGGCCAGTTGCGTCTGATTGACCATGAAGTTCTGCGTCAGCAGCCGCGTGCCGCCGCCGAAGAACACGTTGTTCAAAGCGCGGTCGTTGTTCTCGTACGAGTAGCTGGAGGTGAACGTCGCGTCGTACGCGCTGAGCGCGGCTTCGACGCCGAACCGCGGGTCCGACTCGGCAACGGCGGGGTCCTGCCGAGTGCGGATGTTGTCCGGGGACCGCAGCACGAGTCCGCCGAGATCGCGCATCACCTTCGAGTTGGCGAGCGCGAGATGAATCGTCTCTTCGAGCGACAGGTCGAGATAGTCCTGCGGCTCATCGACCGACAGCGACAACGGCCGCGGCGTCGCGGCGATCAGGTCGTCCGACGGCGACGGCTCGGCGGGGTACTCGATCTGCCGGGCGAGGTGCGCGTAATGGGCGTGGTCGATGCCGAGGCTGGCGTCGGGCGTGGGCAGGTAATGCACGCACCCCGGCGCGGCCAACGCGGCCGCCGCCAACACCCGCCCCAGTCGCAGCCATCCCCCGCGCATGCCGTGTCGCATCCCTGAACACCGTCCTGCCGGAACCACGGCGCAATACGCGGCGCGACCCGACACGGTGCCTCCTACATCGGCAATCGGTACAGCCGTTACGCACGGAATTTTCGGAATGGTCGCTCCGACCGGCAGATTCCGCCCAGATTGCCAACAGAAGCCGCGGGGTTGCACCCCCGCGGATGGGGCGTCACGGCCACCCACTTCCCGCCACAAGATCCTGTGAAATCACACATTACGTCACAGGGTGCCATGCTCCCAGCTTTGGGGGAGCATGTGCCTTTCTGGTCGAGGTCTCGAAGACATGCTTGCCCAGAGCTGCAAGCATGGCACCCGACGCCGTTCACGAATTTGAGAGAAGGTGAAGAACTGTTGTCCGCAGATTTCACAGATTTCGCAGATTGAAGTCGGACAGAAGACAGCATTCCAGGAATCCAGCACAGGCAGAGTCCTATGTCTTGAATCTGCGTAATCGGCGAAATCTGTGGATGAAATCTTAGCCTGCCGGTCAAATTCGTGAACGGCGTTGCATGGCACCCCGACTGGGCGGCCATTGGTCAAGGCGAGTCGTCGCTCTTCGCAGCGGCCTGATCCAGCTTCGCCGCGATGTCGTCGGGAATCGCCGCCGATTTCATCGGGCCGCCGTTGGGGAAGATGCAGAACACAGTCTTCATCTCGCCCCGCGCGAGCCGCTTGCCGTCGCAATGGAACTCGTAGGTCGTCGCCAGCGACCGGCCGGCCCGGCGGGCGATCGTGACGTGAATCTCGATCACGTCGTCATACCGGGCCGGCGACTCGAACGAACAGGTCGCCGACACCCGCGGCCAGCCGTACTCGGTCCCGTCCGGCAACCGCCCGGCGATCTTCAAGTCCAGCGACCGGAAGAAGTCGTGCTCGGCCTGTTCCATGTACTTGAAGAAGTTCGCAAAATGCACGATGCCGGCCATGTCGGTGTCGCAGAACTCAACGCGGCGGCGGGCCAGGAAGTGGGGCATGATCTCATTGTGGCGCACAACGCGGGAAAGTGCGAGGCGTCCGGGCTACCCCACCAAAGGCCCGAAGCGGCATTCTGACCACCTACGCTCCGGAGAATCTGTCGGTAGTGTCCTAATTTGAAATTCAGGATTGGCCACGAATCATGGCTTGAGTGAATCGCGAACTCCACACCTTGAAGACACCGACACCGCCCTGAGGTCG
>JAWXBB010000531.1:0-2797 GCA_034439795.1 Planctomycetaceae bacterium
CAGACAACGAATGTCATTCGAGGTTCTGTCGCCCCTCCGGGGCTTGTCACCAGGAGCCATCGCCTCCCCAGGCTGACGCCTGGGGCTACGATCTGCCGCACCTTCGGTGCTGAAATGCGGAACCAACGACCAATGCTTGAACTTCCAATCTCACATGTTCACGCCGCGAGCCGCCCGCTCACGCCGCACAGGCGTTGATAGATCGGGCAGGTCTCGCGCAGTTCGGCGTGCGAGCCGACGCCGACCACCTGGCCGCGGTCGAGCACGACAATCTTCGTCACGTAGGCCAGCGCCGCCGGTCCCAATTGATGCGTGATCAGGAACGCGGTCCGGCCCTGTAAGAATTTCTGCAGGGCGTGGTGGATCAGTTGTTCGCTATGAGCGTCGATCGCCGCCGTGGGTTCGTCGAGAATCAGAATTCGCGGATTCCGCAGGAAGGCCCGGGCCAAGGCCACGCGCTGGCGTTGCCCGCCGGACAGCGCCCGGCCGCGCTCGCCGACGCGGGTTTCCAGCCCTTCCGGAAACTGTTCGCTGAATTCCAGGACGTGCGCGGCCGCAGCGGCGGACAGGATTTCCTCGCGCGTCGCCTCGGGACGACCGTAGCGGATGTTCTCGGCGATGGTATTGTCGAACAATGCGGCTTCCTGCGGCACGAGCGCGATCTGTCGCCGCAAGTCGCGCAAGCGAACGCTCCGCAGGTCGTTGCCGTCGATGAGCACGGCCCCCTCGGTCGGATCGTAGAACCGCGGCAGCAAGCCGACGAGTGTCGATTTGCCCGAGCCGTTCGGCCCGACGAACGCCACCGTCTGCCCGGCATGGATCGTCAGCGAGACGTCGTGCAGCACGCCGGCCCGTTCGCCGGTCTGGGCTTCCTGTCCCGCGTAATGAAAATGCACGTCGCGGAACTCGACCGACGACATCAACGGCGGCAACCACGCGGCGGTCTCGGCCTGTTGGACCAGCGTCGGCCGGTCCATCTGCGCGAAGACCCGCTCCAGACTGCTGCCGCACTGCTTGATCGTCGTGAAATACTTCGAGAACTTCCGCACCGGATCGAGCACGCCGACGAGCAGCGCATACAGCGTGATCAGCTCCGACACGCTCAGCGGCCCGTTCGACAAGCGGATACCCCAGATCCCCTGCGTATTCCTCAACACGAGATACGCACCAGGCAGCACGGCGACGATGACGGCCA
Organism: Planctomycetaceae bacterium; assembly: GCA_034439795.1. Taxonomy (GTDB): domain Bacteria; phylum Planctomycetota; class Planctomycetia; order Planctomycetales; family Planctomycetaceae; genus DSVQ01. The sequence goes on from JAWXBB010000531.1 coordinate 1,196, forward strand.
GCATCCCGAAGAATTCGGTGATCGGGTTGGTCAGCGCGTCGATCTTCACGATCTTGAGCGACTGCCGGTAAAAACTGCGATTCTGCTGCTGGAATTCGCGGCGGAGCGGCCCCTGCATCTGGTAGGCCAGCACCACGCGACTGTTGCTGAAGGTCTGTTCGAGAAACCGGTAGATGCGGGCCATCGTGTCCAGCACGCGATGCACCGCCCGCTTCAGCCGTCGGCCGAGTTGATGGAACAGCCAGCCCGCCAGCGGCACGAACAGCAGCGACAGCGTCGTCAGTTGCCAGTTCAGACTGAACGCCGCGCCGATGCAGACCAGCGCTTTGAGCGGTTCGCGCACGATTCGGCCGCCGACTGTCGTCAAGCCGTGGGCGAGTCCCTGCAGGTCGTAGGTCATCCCCGATAGCAGCCGCGGGCCGCTCTCCAACTCGATGGATTGCGGGTCCTGTCGCAGCAGTTGCCGGAACATCGCCGCCCGCAGGTCGATGACGCACAACTCGGCGAGACTGCCGGCCCACAGGTCCTGACCGTAACAGCACGCCCCTTTCAGCAGCGTCGTCACGACGAGCAGCCCGAACAGCACCACGAGCAATCGGAACGCATCGCGCGGCAACCAGGGCATGACTTGCGACTGGGCCCACGTCAGCGCCCACAGATGCCACGAAGACTGATTGAGCTTCCGCTGTTGCCGCGACTGCTCTTTGAGTAGCGCGACGCGGTGATCGATGTGTTCCTGTCCGGTCTTCCCGACGAGCGCGGCGATCTGGTGCGCCAACTGGTCGAGATTGGTCGTCGCCTCATCCATATCGGCTTGTGCGGCGGCGACTTCCTCGCGCAGATACGTGTCTAGCGACCGGCCTTCGACGAAGACGGTGACCATCGGAAACGTCAGCAGCAGCTCCGCCCCCCACAGCGCAGCGGCGACCACGCCGAACATCAGCGACAGAATCACCTGTCTCCGATGCGGCCAGAGATATCGCGCGAGACGGACCCAGGGGTTCACCGACAACGCATCCTTGCCGTCCAGCAAGACCGTTCCGTGGTCTCGCCCAAGGCGAAATGAGGGTGCGGATTACAGTCGAATCGGCGGCGGCAGTCCAGACGAGAATTCGTTTGCGCAGAGTGCGGGGATTTCGAGGGCGACGAAGACCGGGTCGGCTTTCAGTTCCAGCGGCGGACCTCTTATACTGTCGCGACACCAACCGAAGCGTCAGCGAAGGCGTCTCCCCTCGCCCGCCGCTCTGGGCGGGAGAGGGGTCGGGGGTGAGGGTGCCTGGGTTTTCCGTCTTCGGCTTTCCAACACTAACCCGAAGCGTCAGCGAGGACGAGCGCTTGTCCGATGGTCCTACCCCCTCTCGCGGAAGCGAAAGCCTGGAAGCGTTAGGGAAGACAGTTGGAGATCGGTGGCTCCATGTCCTCGCTGACGCTTCGGGTTGGTATGAAGTGAGAAAGCTAAGACAAAAGGCAGAAAGCACCCTCACCCGGCTTTGCACAAAAAATGTAGGGTGGGCTGTGCCCACCACAACGGCTAGCGATCTGGTGTGCACAGCCCACCCTACAGCTTGTCCTCGTTCCGATTTTTTGTGCAAAGCTCCCTCA